>JBKBRD010000189.1:0-6408 GCA_046292405.1 Allobosea sp.
CGACGTGCGCCCCCTGCTGGCCGGGAGGGTCTGATGCCGGGCTGGAGCGAACATGCCGGAACCGCCGTCGGGCTGGCGCTGGAAAACATCGATACCGACCAGTTGATCCCCGCGCGGTTCATGTCGGCGCCGCGCTCGGCAAGGGCATTGTCGATCCTGCGCTGATCAGGCAGGCGCTGGTCTCGCCGGCCAGCCGGTTCCTGATCGATCCGCGCGCCATCGTCGAGCCGTCGCGGGCGATGCAGGCCTATCAGGTCAAGCTCGGCTCGCTCGACAAGGAGCTTCCGTTCGACGGTTTGTTCGAACCGCAATTCTACGAGCGCGCGGTTAAGCAGGGCGCGTGATGCAAGGTTTGCGGGCTCCGGCCCTTGCCTTCACGGGGCTCGTCGCCTTCCTGCTGCTGTGGGAGGCGATCCCGTTCTTCGGCCTGGTCAACCCGGCCTTCCTGCCGGGGCCGAGCGCGCTGCCGCAGGCGTTCTGGCGCGAGCTGAGCTCGGGCGCCTGGCTTGCGGCGATCGGCGGCTCGCTCGGGCATTACTTCACCGGGTTGATCCTGGGCTCGCTCTGCGGCTGCGCCGCGGGCGTCGCCGTGGGCATGTCGCGCACGGCCGAGGAGGCGACGGCCTGGGTGGTGCGGGTGCTGAGACCGATTCCCGGTCTGGCCTGGGTGCCGTTCGCGATCATCTGGTTCGGCGTCAACCCGTCGGCGGCCGTCTTCATCATCGCCATCGGCGTGTTCTGGATCGTCTTCTTCGCGGCGCAGGGCGCGATCCGCGGCGTCGAGAAGGATCTCATCGAAGTCGCCGACGCCTTCGGCTTCTCCTCGCCCTGGCAGCGCCTGACCAAGATCCTGCTGCCGGCCGCCATGCCCGGCATTCTGGTCGGCGTGCGCACGGCGCTGGGCCAGGCCTGGATGGCGGTGGTCGCCGCCGAAATCTTCGGCGTAGCCGGCGTCGGGCAACGCATGATGCAGGCCTCCAGCCTGCTCGCGACGGATATCGTGGTCGTCTACATGCTGACCATGGCCGCGCTTTACGGCACGCTGGATACCGGCTTCGTGGCGCTGCAACGATGGGTGCTGCGATGGAAAGCGTGATCGAGATCGAGGGGCTGTCGCTGAGCTTCACCCGCGACGGCGAGCCGACCGAGGTGCTGCGCAGGCTCGACCTGAGGGTCGGCCGCGGCGAATTCCTGGCCGTGGTCGGTCCCTCCGGCGTCGGCAAGTCGACGCTGCTGCGGGTGATCGCCGGGCTGGCGCGGGCGAGCGGCGGCGCGGTGCGCGTCGCGCCCGCCGCCGATGGACGCCGGCCGGCCGCGCTGGTCTTCCAGGATGCGCGTCTGCTGCCCTGGCGCAGGGTGATCGACAATGTCGGCTTCGGCCTCGAGGGCCGGCTGGCGCGCGAGCCGCGGCGTGCGAAGGCGCAGGCGATGCTCGATCTGGTCGGCCTCGGCGCACTCGCCCGACGCTGGCCGCACCAGCTCTCGGGCGGCCAGCGCCAGCGGGTGTCGCTGGCCCGCGCGCTCGCCGTGGAGCCGGATATCCTGCTGATGGACGAGCCCTTCTCGGCGCTGGACGCGCTGACGCGGGAGAGCCTGCAGGACGAGCTGGTGCGCGTCTGGCAGCGCACGGGCAAGACGGTGCTGTTCGTCACCCACGACATCGAGGAGGCAGCCTATCTCGCCGACCGCGTGGTGATTCTCAGCGGCGCGCCCGGCCGGATCGTCGCCGAGCATCGCATCGCCGCCGCGCGGCCGCGCCGGCGCGGCGCCGCGGCCGAAGCGGAGATCGTGCGGGCCGTGCGCCAGGGGCTGGGCGCCGATCTGGTCGACGAGGGCGCCGCGATCTGAGCGGTCCAGCGCCCTCCCGATCGTGTCACATGACGAGTTGTCACAAACCCAAGCGACGTACGCCGGTCCTGGCCGCGCCGGGCCGAAACCGATCATTATCTTTCCATCTCAGATATTTGCGGTGATTGCCCCGGCCATCGATCCCTGCCGGGGTTTGGTAAAATGAGGTGAATTCGTCACTCCACTGTCATAAAAGAGGTGTTTGGAAGGCGCGCTAGAAGCTGCGATCCCGAGAGGACATCTCCATGCGCAAAATCATTCTCGTCGCCGCCGCGACGCTGGGCCTGACCGGCCTGGCCCAGGCCGCCGACATCACCGGCGCCGGCGCCACTTTCCCCTTCCCGATCTACGCCAAATGGGCTGAGGCCTATAAGAAGGAGACCGGAATCGGTCTGAACTACCAGTCGATCGGCTCGGGCGGCGGCATCCGCCAGATCAAGTCGAAGACCGTCGATTTCGGCGCCTCCGACATGCCCCTGAAGGGCGAGGATCTCGAGAAGGAGGGGCTGCTGCAGTTCCCGGCCGTGATGGGCGCGCTCGTTCCGGCGATCAACATCGCCGGCGTCGAAGCCCGCCAGCTCAAGTTCACCGGCCCGATCCTGTCCGCGATCTATCAGGGCGAGATCAAGAAGTGGAACGACCCGAAGCTCACGGCGCTGAACCCCGACGTCAAGCTGCCCGACGCCAACATCACCGTCGTCTATCGCTCGGACGGATCCGGCACCACCTTCGTCTGGACCGACTATCTCTCCCGCGTCTCGCCGGAATGGAAGTCGAAGATCGGCGCCAACACCTCGGTGCAGTTCCCGGTCGGCATCGGCGGCAAGGGCAATGAGGGCGTCTCGGCCTCGGTCAAGCAGATCGCCAACTCCATCGGCTATGTCGAATACGCCTACGCCAAGCAGAACAAGCTCGCCTACGGCCTGATCCAGAACCGTGACGGCAAGTTCCCGATGCCTGACGACCGCTCCTTCCAGGCCGCCGCCGCCAACGCCAACTGGAACGAGGCGCCCGGCTTTGGCATCATCATCAACAACCAGCCCGGCGCCGAGGCCTGGCCGATCACGTCCGCCACCTTCATCCTGATGCACAAGAAGGCGGAGAAGCCCGAGCAGTCCAAGGCGGCGCTGGCCTTTTTCGACTGGGCCTTCAAGAATGGCGACAAGCTGGCGACGGACCTCGAATACGTCCCCATGCCCGCCAATGTGAAAGACCAGATCCGCGCGAGCTGGAAGGGCATCGTCGACGCCTCCAGCAAGCCGATCTTCTGATCCTACCCAACCGAAACGGAAGCGGGGGCGGTGCGCCTCCGCTTCCTGCTCACGCCTTCATCGATCGCGACCGGAGTACCACGGATGGCTGCCGTGACAGACCAGATGGCTGCGCCTGCCGCGCCCGTCATTCGCAAGACGCCCAAGGGTACGTTCGACCTCGTTTTCCGCAACGCCAGCTTCGGCTCGGCACTGCTGGTGCTGATCCTGCTCGCCGGCATCATGGCCTCGATGATCATCGGCGGCTGGCCCGCCTTTCGCGAGATGGGGCTCGGATTCATCACCTCGAGCGTCTGGGACACGCAGAACGACCAGTACGGCGCCTGGCCCGCGATCGTCGGCACCTTGTCGACCGCCTTTCTGGCGCTGCTGATCGGCGTGCCGCTGTCGCTCGGCATCGCGGTGTTCCTGACGCAGCTTGCGCCGCCCTGGTTCAAGCAGCCGGTCTCCACCGCCATCGAATTGCTCGCCGCCGTGCCGTCGATCATCTATGGGATGTGGGGCCTCTTCGTCTTCGTGCCGCTGTTTGCGGCCTATGTGCAGCAGCCCGTCTCGCGCATCGTCGAGGGCATGCCGATCGTCGGCACCGTCCTCTACGCGGCCTCGCCATCGGGGCTCGGGATTCTTTCGGCCGGCATCATCCTCGCCTTCATGATCATCCCGTTCATCGCCTCGATCGTGCGCGACATGCTGGACCAGATCCCTTCGGTGCTGCGCGAAAGCGCCTATGGCATCGGCGCCACCACCTGGGAGGTGGTGCGCCATGTGCTGGTGCCGCAGGCCGGCGTCTCGATCATCGGCGCCTGCATGCTCGGGCTCGGCCGGGCGCTCGGCGAGACGATGGCCGTGACCTTCGTCGTCGGCAACGCCAACCGCCTGTCGGCCTCGATCATGGACCCCGGCTCGACCATCGCCTCGCGCATCGCCAATGAGTTCAACGAAGCCATCGGGCTGCAGCTCAACGCCCTGATCGCGCTCGGCTGCATCCTGTTCTTCGTCACCTTCGTCGTTCTCGTCATTGCGCGCATCCTCGTCTCGCGCGTCAAAGCCTTCTGAGGGGTCTGATCATGAGCCTGGCGACCCCCTCGAGCGTCCGCGTCCTGCCCCATGCCGAATGGGGCCGCGTCCGTCCCTCGCGCCGGACGGCCGACCGCGCGATGAAGATCATTGCGACCGGCTTCACCCTGTTGGCGATCACCGTGCTGTTCTGGATCCTGGGCATGCTGATCGTGAAAGGCGTCGGCGGCCTTTCGCTGGCGACCTTCACCCAGACCATGCCGGGTCCCGGCTCCGAGGGCGGCGGGCTGATCAACGCCATCGTCGGCTCGATCGTGCTGACCTTCATCGGCATCGCCATCGCCACGCCCATCGGCGTGCTGGCCGGCACCTATCTCGCCGAATACGGCAAGGACTCGAAGCTCGCCGGGCTGATCCGCTTCATCAACGACATCCTGCTTTCGGCCCCTTCGATCCTGATCGGGCTGTTCGTCTACGTCATCCTGGTCGAGCCGTTCGGCGGCTATTCCGGCTGGGCCGGCGGCGTGGCGCTCGGCATCATCGCCATCCCGGTCATCGTGCGCACGACGGAAGACATGCTGCGCCTGGTGCCGGGGCCGCTGCGGGAAGCCGGCGCGGCGCTGGGCGCGCCGCCTTCCGTCGTGATCACCGCGATCACCTGGCGGGCCGCCAAATCCGGCATGGTCACCGGCATTCTGCTGGCGCTGGCGCGCATTGCCGGGGAGACCGCGCCGCTGATCTTCACGGCGCTGAACAACTCGTTCTGGTTCTCGCCGACGCTGCTCGGCGGCGTGTCCAACCTGCCGGTGACGATCTACCAATTCGCCTCGGCCCCTTACGAGAACTGGCAGCAGCTCGCCTGGGCCGGCTCGCTGATCATCACCATGTCTATCCTCCTGCTCTCGCTGATCGCCCGCCGCATCGTGCGCGGCGCGAAGTGAATGCAGAATTTAAATCCGTCGCGTCAGATCCGAAGGAACCCGTCGATGCTCTCGACCCTTGAACTCAGCCCGCAGGCTCTCGACGCCGACGCTCCCGTCAGGATCGCGGTGAGGAATCTCGATTTCTACTACGGCCAGCACAAGGCGCTGAAGGACATCAACCTCGATTTCCGCGACCGGCATGTGACGGCGCTGATCGGGCCCTCCGGCTGCGGCAAGTCGACATTGCTGCGCATCTTCAACCGGATCTACTCGCTCTATCCCGATCAGCGCGCCACGGGCGAGATCATGCTGGACGGGCGCAACATCATCGGCAACGATGTCGATGTGAACGAGCTGCGCTCGCGCATCGGCATGGTGTTCCAGAAGCCGACACCCTTCCCGATGTCGATCTACGACAATGTCGCCTTCGGCATCAGGCTCTACGAGAAGCCGCCGAAATCCGAGCTCGACGATCGCGTCGAAGGCGCGCTGCGCCGCTCCGCCCTGTGGGACGAGGTCAAGGACAAGCTGCGGACCTCCGGCATGGGGCTCTCGGGCGGTCAGCAGCAGCGGCTGTGCATTGCCCGCACCATCGCGCAGAAGCCCGAGGTCATCCTGTTCGACGAGCCGACCTCGGCGCTGGATCCGATTTCCACTGGCAAGATCGAGGATCTGCTCGAGCAGCTGAAGACGGATTTCACCATCGTCATCGTCACCCACAACATGCAGCAGGCCGCACGCATCTCGCAGTATACGGCCTTCATGTATCTCGGCGAGGTCATCGAGTTCGCGCCGACCAACACGATCTTCATGAACCCGAACAAGAAGCAGACGCAGGATTACGTGACCGGGCGCTTCGGCTGAAGCGCGAGGACGGCCGTCGATCCCGACCCACGCTTTCAAAGGATTCCGCAGATGACCGAACACATCGTCCGCTCCTACGACGCCGAATTGGAGGCGCTGCGCCGCAGCCTTGCCGAAATGGGCGGCATGTCCGAGCGAATGCTCGGCGACTCGACGGTGGCGCTGGTGCGGCGCGACACCACGCTGGCGCAGAAGGTGATCACGGCCGACCAGCGGCTCGACAATCTGCAGCGTGACGTCGAGGAGCGGGCGGTGCTCACCATCGCCCGTCGCCAGCCGCTGGCGAACGATCTGCGCGAGCTGATTTCGGCGATCCGCATCGCGGCCGATATCGAGCGCGTCGGCGATCTCGCCAAGAACATCGCCAAGCGCGCCGTCGCGATTTCCGGCCAGTTCCAGCCGCCGCACCGCGCCGTCGTCGGGCTGGAGCATATGAGCCGGCTGGTGCAGGCGCAGCTCAAGGACGTGCTCGACGCCTATGCCGG
>JBKBRD010000190.1:0-6353 GCA_046292405.1 Allobosea sp.
CCGTGCATCTCGACGCCGCCGCTGAGGATCAGCAGCACCCCCTCCGGCTCCTCGCCGCGGGTGATGAGGGTGGCGCCGGGCGCAAATTTCAGCCGTTCGCCCATCAGCGCCACGAGCTTCAGCCGGGGAGCCGGGAGGCTGCGGAACAGCGGGAGCTGGCCCAGGCAGGAAATGTCGGTTTCGAGCGTCACAGTCGCGCCTCCATCTGCGTGGCGGGACGGGTCGCAGGCGCCATCGGCGCCGCCGGCTCGTCCTCGCCCTGTCCCTCATCGAGCTCGACGATGCCGATGGGACCCTGAAAGCGGACCCGCGGCACGATGTCGGCTGCGAGATTAGCATCGGACATAAGAAGAAAAAGCGTCATTCCGGCGCAGTGTTCCCGCAGGCGGGCGACCACCCCGGCCGGATCCTTGGACGTGCCGAGCAGGGCGGTGACGTCGAGCACCGCGATCTGCGGCGATTTAATCAGCGCCTGCGCCAGCGGCACCGCGAGCTTCAGCCGCGCCGGCAGATAGCGGCCGCGCAAGCCGGAATCGGTGTTGAGGCCGATGCGATAAAGCTCGTCCTCCAGCCCCTCGCGGGCCAGCGCGGCGCGCACGATGGCCGCGACCTTCTTGGCGGCGTCGGCGACGCCGTAGCCGATGCGGCCGAACATCAGGTTGTCGCGCAGGCTGGCGCCGGGCATGACCTGGTCGGGATCGTAGAAGGCCACGTCATCTGCGGCGTCCGCCGGCAGATGCGCCTTGAAGCTGGCGCGCGCGCGCAGCAGGCGTCGGCGCAGCCTGTCATCCATCAGGTTCAGCCTGTGCTTGGGCTCGGTATAGCCGAGCGCCAAAGCGACCAGGTCGCGCTCGACCTCGCGCTCCAGAGGGGTGCGCATGTCGTGCTTGTCGAGGATCGCCGCGAGCTCAGCCAGCCTCTCGAAGGTGATGTCGGCGCCGAAGGAGTAGCGCTCGAACAGCGCATGGCCCTGCGGCAGACCCGCGAAGATTTCGACCACCGTCGCGACGATGCGCTGGCCGACCTGCAGCAGCGGCTCGACCAGCGCCTCCGCGTTGAGGATGGCGTTGGCGTAAGGCTCAACCAGCAGCGTCTCGTTGGCGAATCGGTCGCTCATGCGCGCGCCGAAGATCAGGTTCTCGCAGACCGTGGCGTTGTCGTTGTAGCGCTCGGGATCGAAGGTCTCGATCAGGCCCTGCAGCTTGCTGCGGGCGAGCTCGGCGGCGACGGCGCGGCGCGCCTCGACGATCTGCCGCTTGGCGCCTTCGCGCAGCGAGGCCAACACCTTTCCGTCGAGCCCGAGCTCGTAGACGTCCTGGGCGCAGCCGAGCACGTCGAGAACCTTGCGGATATGGGCTTCCAGCGAGGCGGCGTCGCTCAACCCGGCGCCCTCATAATCGGTCCAGTCCGCGTCGAAGGCGAGCGGCGTGTTGCCGGAGCGGATCGCCTCGAGAAAGCGGCGGTGCTCGCCGGGGGTAAGCTTGCCCGTCGGGGCCGCCATGGGCCGGCGGCGCTTGAGCGGCAGGAGGATGTTGTCGCGCAGCGAGCCGGCGATGATCTCGGCCTCGCTTCCCGCATAGCCGACGAGATGGCTCGCCCGCTCGACCGAGAGGCGCGCGAGATTATGGCCGTCGATGGTGATCCGGCCGGTATAGCTCATCGCCTGCCGACCCAGAATCCGCCCGAGTACCTCGCGAGCCCCGCCCGGGGGGCCGATCAGGGCGATCGCGCCCGGTCGTTTGACATGCAGGGTCAGCGGGGCGAGCAGCGGCTGGCCGCGATTATCCAGCATCTGGACGCTGTCGAGCCGCAATTCCCCGTGCTCGGGCAGGCGCTTCACGCCATCGGCCTCGTCCAGCACCACAGCGTCGGGCGTGTTGAACTGGGCGATGACCTGCTCGTATTTGATGGTCACGTCGTTGCGCTGCTGGTCCCAGTCGATCAGCTCCTTGATCGGCGGCGGCAGGTCGCGATAGGCGGCGATGACCGCCACGAGCTGGCCGATGTCGAGCCGCCCCTGCAGCGCGAAATAACCGCCGACGGCGTAGAAGAAGAAGGGCGTGATCTGCGCCAGCAGATTGTTGAGGAATTTGACCGCGAATTTGCGCTTGTAGAGCGCGTAGCGGATGTCGAAGAGCCGCCCGAGCCGACCCGCAATGTCCGACTGCATATAGATCGTGGCGCCATGGCCCTGGATGGTCGGGCCGGCGTCGACGATCTCGCCAATGCGGCCGGCCAGCTGGCGCGAAGCGATCTGGCGCTCGCGCCCCAGCCGCAACTGCTCCTTGCGCAGGATCGGGATGATGATCGCCTGCATGATCACGATCGCGAGAGCGATCGAGCCCAGCCAGATGCTCTGCATCAGGATGAAGGCGAGCGCGGTCAGGGCCTGGCTGAGCAGGAACACCGGCTGGATGAAAGCGTCGCCGACGAAGCCGCCGATGGGCTCGACCTCGTCCTTGATCATGCTGGCGACTTCCGCCGGCTTGACCGCCCGGATGTCCTCCGGCCGGAAGCGCATCAGCTGGCTGAACAGGTCGTAGCGCATGCGCCGCAGCATGCGCTCGCCGAGGATGCCCTTGCGCAGGTTGATGACGTATTTGAACGCGCCGTTGATCAGCACAAGCGTCAGGAAATACACGCTCAGCCCCAGCAGAAGTCCGAATTGCCCGACCTGGAAGCCTTTGAAGAGCGTGTAATCGACCCCGCCGAGGAAATCGGGCAGTCGCAGGTGAAAGTCGAGCAACGTCGCCGTCTGCTTGCCGTCCTTGAACGCTCCGCCCTGAATCGCGTCGTTGACGATGCGCTTGGGCACGTCGAAGGAGGCCCAGTAGAAGGGGATCGAAGCGAGGATGATCAGCAGGACGACGATTTGCTCGCCGCGACTCTTCTGCCAGACATAACGGAAGAGGTGCGGCTCCAAAGCTGATCCTGTCGCGCTGCGCTGCGAGGTCCATGGCCAAGCGCATGTCGCGCTATATGTGGGTCAGCTTGGGGTTCAGCGCAATCCGGCTGCGCTTGTACGTTTCTGCCGCTGATGTATCGCTGGCGCGATCTGGAGGTCTTGATGCTGTCGCGGTCGGTTCGCCTGAGATTGAAGTTGCTTCTGGCGTCGGCCCTGCTCGTCGTCGCGACGCAGCGCGGCGCGGTCGCCGACACGGCGGCGCTGATGCTGCAGGATGATTTCGAGGCTGGCCGCTTCGCCGGCGACGGCGGGCTGTTCTACAAGGACAATGACGAACAACGCGCGGGTCGCGTCGCCTTCGACGAGGCCGGCGCCTTCCGCGGGCAGCGCGCGCTGAAGCTCTCGCTGCTGCCCTCCTGCAAGCCCGGCGCGGCGGGCTGCAGCGAACGGGCCGAGGTCTGGGAAACGCCGAAGGTGCTCGCGCCCTATGACAGGACGGTCTGGTACGGCTTCGCGATGCGGATGGACGATCCGGTCCCGCAGGACGACAAACGTTATGTGATGGCGCAGTGGAAGCGCGAGATCATCCCCGGCGCCGCCGGCGACTACTCGCCATTCCTCGCCCTGCGGCTGTTCCGCGGCAAGCTCGGCGTCACCGTCGAGACCGACCGGGTGCCGAGCTTCCGGATCGGAAGCAAGGAGCGGCCAAAGGGTTGTCTGCCGGGAGAGGCGCGCGTGCTGGATCGCCCCAAGGCGCAGCAGACGCGCGCCCTGGTGGCGACCGAGGCCGGCAGCTCGGACGCCGATTATCCGGACTACTTCAACGCCTGCGCCCCGATGATCCAGGTCACGACCCATGCCGGCCTGCCGAAAGCGCAGGCCGGCTGGATCGACCTCGTCTTCCGCTCCAGCCCCGGACCGCGTGGCGGCGGGCGCATCGAGATCCTGGCGGGCGGCGTGCATGTCGCCACAGTGACAGGCCATATCGGCCATGAAGGGCCGGGGCTCGACCGCAATCAGTATTTCAAGTTCGGCCCCTACCGCGCCCCGGCGAAGGGTCGGTGGAGCGTCAGCTACGATGATTTTCGACGCGGGCCGCGTTGCGCCGACGTGATCAGGGCAGGGCAGTGCCCGCAGGAATGAAGGGTCCGCAGGAAAGAGTGGCCTGTTTCAGGATTGTCATAGATCATTGGCAGATCGCGCCTCGCCTCGTCTAACTTGCGGCGAGGACTGGGCCGAAACCTCGCGACCGGAGATGCGTTAGCTCTCGATGGATATTCTGCGGATCAGCGACCTGCGCATCGGTTTCACCGTCCACGGGCTGGCCCGCGACGTGGTGAAGGGGGTCAGCCTGCGGGTGCCCGCCGGCAAGACCGTGGCGCTGGTCGGCGAATCCGGTTCGGGCAAATCGGTGATCTCGCAGGCGATCATGGGGCTGCTGCCGCGCAATGGCGGGGTCACCGCCGGCGAGATCCTGTTCCGGGACCCGGCCAGGCCCGATGCAAGCATCGACATTGCCGGGCTGCCGTCGGAGGGGCGCGAGATCAGGGCGCTGCGCGGCGGCCGCATCGGCATGATCTTCCAGGAGCCGATGTCGTCGCTCTCGCCGGTCCACACCATCGGCAACCAGATCGAGGAGGCGCTGCAGCTGCACCGGCCGGCGCCGCACAAGCAGGCGCGCGCGCTGATCGAGACCATGCTCAAGCGCGTCGGCTTCAAGGATCCGGCGCGCGCCTTCGGCTATTACCCGTTCGAGCTTTCGGGCGGGCTGCGTCAGCGCGCCATGCTGGCGATGGCGCTGATCTGCCAGCCGGCGCTGCTGATCGCCGACGAGCCGACGACCGCGCTCGACGTCACCATCCAGGCGCAGGTGCTGGATCTGATGCGCGATCTGCAGGCCGAGATGGGCATGGCCATCCTGCTGATCACCCATGATCTCGGCGTCGTCGCCAACATGGCCGACGAGGTGGTGGTAATCTACCACGGCGAGATCACCGAAAGCGGCCCGGTGGAGGAGATCTTCCGCCGGCCGCGCCACCCCTATCTCAAGGCCCTGCTCAAGGCCTCGCCGCATTTCGACATGGCCGAGGGCGAACGCCTGGTGGCGCTGCGCGAGGCGCGCGCGCGGCCAGCCGTCGCGCATCGCGAGGTGGATACGGAGGCGGCCCCGCTGCTCAGCGTCCGCAACCTGCGCAAGACCTACGTTACCGGCTCGCGAAAATTCTTCGGCAAGGGCACGCTGGCGATGGTGCAGGCCGTGGACGATGTCAGCTTCGACATCCGGCGCGGCGAATGCCTCGGCCTGGTCGGCGAAAGCGGCTGCGGCAAGACGACGGTCAGCAAGATCATCATGCGCGCCGTCACGCCCGATGAAGGCGAGATCGTCTTCGACGACGGCAAGGAGCGCGTCGACATCACCGCGCTGGAGGGCGAGGCGCTGCGCGCCTTCCGCCCGCGCGTGCAGATGATCTTCCAGGATCCGGTGTCCTCGCTCTCGCCGCGGATGACCGTGCAGAACATTCTGCGCGAGCCGCTGGTGATCCATGGCCGCGGCGACGGCGCCGAGCAGGATGGACGCGTGCGCGCGCTGATGGAGGATGTCGGGCTCGATCCGCGCTTCCTGAACCGCTATCCGCACTCCTTCTCGGGCGGCCAGCGCCAGCGCATCGGCATTGCGCGCGCGCTCGCGCTCGATCCGGAGCTGATCATCTGCGACGAGCCGGTTTCGGCGCTGGACGTCTCGGTGCAGGCGCAGATCCTCAATCTGCTCAAGGATCTCCAGGCCGAGCGCGGCTTGACCTTCCTGTTCATCTCCCACAACCTGGCGGTGGTGAACTACATGGCCGACCGTATCGCCGTGATGGCCAATGGCCGCATCGTCGAGATCGCACCGCGCCATGCGCTGTTTTCGCGGCCTGTCCATCCCTACACCCAGGCCCTGCTCAAATCGGTTCCATTCGCCGATCTCGACCGCAAGCTCGATTTCAAGCTGGTCGCGCCGGGCGGCGCGTCGGATTCGCGCCACTGGCAGCCGGCTTTCCGCGACAGCGCGGATGGACCGGCGCTGACGCATCTGCCGCTGGGGGGCGGGCATTTCGTTCTGGCGCAGCCCGGCGCCGATGTCAGGGAGTTCGCCTGATGCGGGACAAACCCACCCGGCGCAGCGTCGTCGCGTTCGGCTCCGCCGCCCTGGTCGCGGCCGGGCTGCCGCGCTCTGCAGCTTCGCAGACGCGGCCCGATTTCCTGATCGACAGCCCCTATCTCAAGGCGGAGGTCGAGGCCGGGCGGATTCCGGTGGTCGATATGCGGGTGCCGCTGAGACCGCGGATCGTCACCCTCGCCGGCGAGGGGCGGGCGCCCGGGCGCCATGGCGGAACGCTGCGCATGCTGATGGGCGACCAGCGCGACATCAGGATGATGACGCTCTACGGCTATACGCGCCTGGTCG
>JBKBRD010000191.1:0-6311 GCA_046292405.1 Allobosea sp.
ATCGCGCGCTGCGGCAGGACCAGGAGATCAACCATATCCACTGGGCGACGACGCGCCGGCCGCAGCCGCCGAGCATCATGGCGCTCGCCATCGACCATCGCGCCCAGCTCGAGGAGATGGCTGACGCGGCCGGCGCGCCGCGCGCCCGCATCGCCCGCTTCAAGACGCAGGCCGTCGCGGCCGCCGCCGAGGTTGCGCAGGGGCGGCCGGGCTTCGGCATGCTGATCGACGGCGACCATGGCCGCGAGGCGCTGTTTCGCGCCGCCGACCACCGGTTCTGGATCGCCCGGCCGCTGGAGCTCCCGGGCTCGCGCCCGCTGGCGCTGGAGACCGACGCGACCGGCTCGCTGGGCGCGACGCTGGCCGAATGGCCGGTCGACCATGTCGCCAAATGCCTGTGCTTCTACCACCCCGACGACCCGGCCTCGCTGAAGGCGCAGCAAGAGGCGGTGCTGAAACGCGTCGCCCTCGCCTGCCGGCAGGTCGGCCGCGAATTGCTGGTCGAGATCATCGCCTCCCGCCACGGCCCGCTCGGCGACGACACCACGGCGCAGGTGATGGCGCGGCTCTACGAGATCGGCGTCAGGCCGGATTGGTGGAAGCTCGAAGCGCAGCCCTCCGCCGCCGCCTGGCAGGCTGTCGACCGCACGATCGCCGAGAACGACCCCTATTGCCGGGGCGTGCTCCTGCTCGGGCTCGATGCGCCCGAGGCCGGCGTCGTGCAGTCCTTCCGCGACGCCGCCGCGGCGCGCAGCGTCAAGGGTTTCGCGGTCGGGCGCACCATCTTCGGCGATGTCGCGCGCGAGTGGCTGGCCGGCGAGATCGACGACGCCGCCGCCACAGCGCGCATGGCGCAGAATTTCGGGAAGCTGGTCGCTTCCTGGCAGGCACGCTGAGGGAGCCGGCAGATGACGACGATCAGGCTCACCATGGCGCAGGCGCTGGTCAAGGCGCTGGCCGCACAGAAGACGGTGATCGACGGGCAGACCCTGCCGCTCTTCGGCGGGGTCTGGGCGATCTTCGGCCATGGCAATGTCGCGGGGCTGGGCGAGGCGCTCCACGGCGCGCGCGACCTGCTGCCGACCTACCGCGCCCATAACGAGCAGGCGATGGCGCATGCGGCCATCGCCTACGCCAAGGCCTCGCGCCGACGGCGGATGATGGCGGTGACGAGCTCTATCGGGCCGGGCGCGACCAATATGATCACGGCGGCGGCGGTCGCCCATGTCAACCGCCTGCCGCTGCTGCTGCTGCCGGGCGATGTCTTCGCCGGGCGCAAGCCGGACCCCGTGCTGCAGCAGATCGAGGATTTCGGCGACGGCACGGTCTCGGCCAATGACTGCTTCCGTCCCGTCTCGCGCTATTTCGACCGGCTGACGCGGCCCGAACAGCTGATCCCGGCTTTTGCCCGCGCCATGGCGACGCTGACCGACCCGGCCGAATGCGGCCCGGTCACCCTGGCGCTCTGCCAGGACGTGCAGGCGGAAGCCTATGACTACCCGCAAACCTTCTTCGACGAGAAGCTGTGGACCCCGCGCCGCCAGCGGCCTGACGAGGCCGAACTGGCGCAGGCCGCCGCGCTGCTGAAATCGGCGAAAAAGCCGTTCGTCGTCGTCGGCGGCGGCGTGCTCTACAGCGGGGCGGAAGCGGCGCTGGCCGATTTCTGCCGGAGCCACGGCCTGCCCGCCGGCGAAACCCAGGCCGGCAAGAGCGCCCTGCCCGTCGACCATCCCGCCAATCTCGGCGCCATCGGCGTCACCGGCACGCAAGCCGCGAACGAGTTGGCGAAAGAGGCCGATCTCGTGCTCGCGGTCGGCAGCCGGCTGCAGGATTTCACCACCGGCTCCTGGGCGCTCTTCGCCAATCCGGAGTGTCGCATCGTCGGGCTCAACATCCAGGCTTTCGACGCGGGCAAGCACGGCGCCAGCCCGCTGGTCTGCGACGCCCGCAGCGGCCTCGCCGAACTCGACGCGGCGCTCGCGGGCTGGGCCGCCCCCGCCGCCTGGACGCAGCTGGCCGCGCAGGCCAAAGCCGATTGGACAGCCGCCGCCGCTCGCTACACCGAGGCCGGCAACGCGCAGCTGCCCAGCGATGCGCAGGTCGTCGGCGCGGTGCAGCGCTGGAGCGAAGCCTCCGATGTCGTGGTCTGCGCCGCGGGCGGCCTGCCCGGCGAGCTGCACAAGCTCTGGCAGGCCGGCGCGCCCGGCGGCTACCATCTCGAATACGGCTTCTCCTGCATGGGCTACGAGATTGCCGGCGGGCTCGGCGTCAAGATGGCCGATCCCGGTCGCGAGGTCGTCGTCATGCTCGGCGACGGCTCCTATCTGATGATGAATTCGGAGATCGCGACCTCGGTGATGCTCGGCCTCAAGCTGACCATCGTCGTGCTCGACAATCGCGGCTTCGGCTGCATCAACCGCCTGCAGCAGGCGACCGGCGGCGCGCCCTTCAACAATCTGCTGGCCGATGCGCGCCACGAAACCCTGCCGGCCATCGACTTCGCCGCCCACGCCGCCTCGCTCGGCGCGATCGCGCGCAAGGTGGCGACGCTGTCGGAACTGGACGCGGCGCTCCGGGAGGCGCGCGGCCATGACCGCACCAGCGTCGTGGTGATCGACACCGACCCGGCGATTTCGACCGATGCCGGCGGCCACTGGTGGGATGTCGCGGTGCCCGAAATCTCGGAGCGCCCGGCCGTCGCTCAAGCCCGCCGAAGCTATGACGCAGCACTCAAGGCGCGCGGCTGACCTGGAGAACGAAAGCATGACCATCCGCATCGGCGCCAACCCCATCGGCTGGTCCAATGACGATCTGCAGGAGATCGGCGGCGCGACCACGCTGGAAACCTGCCTCGCCGAGGCGCGCGAGGCCGGGTTCGAAGGCATTGAGCTCGGCCATAAATTCCCGCGCGAGCCCCACGCCCTGACGGCGGCGCTTGCTCCCCATGGCATGGCATGCGTCTCCGGCTGGTATTCGGCCGCGCTGCTGCGCCGCGATGCGCAGGCCGAGATGCAGGCGCTGCGGCCGCATCTCGATCTGTTGAAGGCGATGGGCGCGACGGTGCTGGTCTTCGCCGAAACCTCGAACGCCATCCATGGCGACCTTGGCAAACCGCTGGCGCAGCGCCCGGTGATGGCGGCCGGCGACTGGTCCCCCTTCGGCCGGCGCATCACCGAACTGGCCGAGATGACCTGGCAGGAGGGCGTGCGGCTGGTCTATCACCACCACATGGGCACCATCGTCGAGAGCGAGGCCGATATCGACGCCTTCATGGCTGCGACCGGGCAGGCCGTGCATCTGCTGCTCGACACCGGCCACGCGACCTGGGGCGGCGCCGATCCGGCCGTATTGGCGGCGCGCTATCGCTCCCGCATCAGCCATGTCCACGCCAAGGATGTCCGCCGCCCGGTGATGGAGCAGGCCCGCAACGAAGGCTGGAGCTTCCTCGACGCCGTGCTCGGCAAGGGCGATGAACTCGGCGTCTATACCGTTCCCGGAGATGGCATGGTCGATTACACTGCCGTCTTCCGCGCCTTGCCGGGCTATTCCGGCTGGGTCGTGGTCGAGGCCGAGCAGGATCCGGAAAAGGCCAACCCGCTGGTCTACGCCAAGAAAGGCGTCGCCCATCTCCGCCAAAGCCTGAGGGAGGCCGGGCTGGTCTGAGCCTGGGAGCGCATCATGTCCAAGCTGCTCGTCAAACCCACCTTGCCCGACCGCCAGGGCCGCATCCATTCCGTCACCCCCGCCAGCGCGGGCTGGGACCATGTCGGATTCGAAGTCTACCGCCTGGCCGACGGGCAGAGCCTGTCGCGCACCACCGGCGAGCGCGAGATCTGCGCCGTGATTCTCTCGGGCAAGGCGGCGGCTTTTGCCGCCGGCCAGGATTTCGGCCTGATCGGCGCCCGCAGCTCGCCCTTCGAGCCCGACCCCTGGTCGCTCTATGTCCCCGCGGGGAGCGACTGGGCGCTGACGGCGCAAGGCCCGTGTGAAGTGGCGGTCTGCTCCGCGCCCGGACGGCCCGGCCTGCCGCCGCGCGTGATCGCGCCCGCCTCCGTCGGCTGCCTGACGCGGGGCACGGGCTCGAATACGCGCCATGTCCGCAATATCCTGCCCGAATCGGAAGCGGCGGAAAGCCTGCTCGTCGTCGAAGTGATCACGCCCGCGGGCTGCTGGTCGAGCTATCCGCCCCACAAACACGATCAGGACCGGCTGCCGCACGAATCAAGGCTGGAGGAAACCTATTACCACCGGCTCTCGCCGCCCCAGGGTTTCGCCCTGCAGCGTGTCTATACAGATGATCGTTCGCTCGACGAGACGCTCTGCGCCGAGGATGGCGATGTCGTTCTCGTGCCGCGCGGCTACCACCCCGTGGCTGCGCCACATGGCTATAATCTCTATTATCTCAATGTGATGGCGGGCCCGCAGCGCATCTGGCGCTTCGCCAACGATCCCGACCATGAGTGGCTCGTCGCGAACTGAGCGGACGCTGCATATCTATTTTTTACAAATCAAAGGCGCCAGGCTAGGCTGAATTGTCTAATTCGCACGCATTCAGACGCCGGCGCATATCACAAATATTTGTCGCCAATACAGCAAATAGACTTGCGAGAGGTGCGCTGCGAGGGTTAAACCTGCTTTCGCGTTGCGGTATCGAGGTTTCTGAACAGACTCCCCTGCCGGCTCCTCTGGAAAGTCCAAAATGTCCGACAACAAAGAAGAACTTCTCGGCCTGTCTGCCATGATCGTGGCGGCCTATGTTGCCCATAACAACGTAACGCGTGCGGATCTGGTTGAGTTGATCCAAAGCACCCACGCCGCGCTGGGCAAGCTCGGCAGCGAGCCGGAGGAGGCGCCCGCTGCGGCTCCCGTCCCGGCCGTGCCGTTGAAGAAGTCGATCACGCCCGAATATCTGATCTGTCTCGAGGACGGGCTGAAGTTCAAGTCGCTGAAGCGGCACCTGAACACCAAATACGATCTCAGCCCCGAGCAGTACCGCGCCAAGTGGAACCTGCCCTCCGACTATCCGATGGTCGCCCCGGCCTACGCCGAGCGTCGTTCGGCCCTGGCGAAATCGATGGGCCTCGGCCGCAAAGCCGGCGAAACGGTCAAGGCCGGCCGCCGCGCCAAGGTCAAGGCCTGAGACCAAGACGCCCCGGCTTTTGAGCCGGCTCGCCGTTCATCGTTGAAACGGCGCCGGGTTGCCGGGGTATGCGGTCGATCCCTCGTACCGGGGCGCTGCGAAGCAGCGCGCCGCGCGCCTTGGCGCAAGGCGCTCGCATCTCATCGTCAACCGCGCTTGCTCATTCTGTCGCCTCGATATATTCAGATAGAAGAATATCTGGAGTATCGCCATGCTGAGCCGCCGGTCGATCCTGTTTGCGAGTGCGGCGGCTGCGCTGTCTCAGCCGATGCGCGCCCTCCACGCCCAGACTGTCGCGACGGCGACGATCGCCGAACGCGCCGTGTCGGTTCTCAGCGACGGCGCGTTCGAAATGCCGCTTGCGATGGCGGCGCGCGACATCGCCCCGGCCGAGATCGAAGCCGTGACCCGCGCAAGCGGGCCGCTGGTTTCCGTGCTGAACGTCACCTGCATCCGCCAGGGCGACGCCACGGTGATGATCGACTGCGGCTCGGGCGCGAATTTCCTGCCGGGAACCGGCAAGCTCGGCGCCAGCCTGGAGCAGGCCGGGGTCAAGCCGGAAAGCGTCACCCATGTGCTCTTCACCCATCTCCACCCCGATCATTTCTGGGGCGCGCTGGATGATTTCGACACGCCGCTCTTCCCCAACGCCAAATGGATCGCGGACCGGCGCGAGATCGCCTTCTGGACGGATCCGAAGGTCTATGAGCGTCTGCCCGAGGATCGCCATGCTTTCGCGGCCGGCGCCCAGCGCATCGTCAAGGAACTCGGCGACAGGCTGGAAGCGGGCAGTCCAGGCCATGAATGGGCGCCCGGCATCGCCTCCTTCGACACGGCGGGCCATACGCCGGGCCATGTCTCCTTCGAGCTGAATGGCGCCGACGGCCCGCTTTTCGTTCTGGGCGATGCGCTGACGCACCCGCAAATCTCGTTCGCCAGGCCGCAATGGCGCCCGGCCTCGGATCATGACGGCGATCTGGCGGTCGCGGCGCGCCAGCGCGTACTCGCACGCGCTACGGCCGAGAAGGCGCAGGTCATCGGCTATCATCTGCCCGGCGCGCTCGGCCGTGTCGAGCGCGACGGCGCCGCCTTCCGCTTCGTGAAGGCAGGCTGAAAGTCTCAGCCCCACAGCGTCCAGACGCCGCGCAGCACGACATAGATCCCGACAACG
>JBKBRD010000192.1:0-6305 GCA_046292405.1 Allobosea sp.
GCCTGATCGCTTTTGACGTCGGAATATTCGACCTTGATGCCGTATTTGGCCTCGAACGGCTTGATCAGCCCTTCCTGCCAGGTGCGGGCCCAGCCGCCCGCGAAATTATACATGACCACCGTGCCTTCGGCTTTGGCCAAGGGAACGATGACGTCATAGAAATTCTCGCGCGTGAGCTTCGACGGGTCGAACTTGGCGTTCTTCAAGGCGCTCTGCGCCTGCGCCGCGCCGCCCATGGCGGCGAGCGCCAATGCCGCGACGGCAATCCGAATTGGGGTTTTCATAAGCGTGCCTCCGAGCCTGGGACGATGTCCAAGCCATTTTTACTTGCCGTTTGTATTATTTTTGTGACATGGATAACGCAAGGGAAATCTCGAAAGAAAATCAAATTTACAAATGATCGATACTCGCCTAGCGAAGCATCAGCGCGTCCACGCCGGCGCGCGCATGGCGGGTCTCGGGGCTAAATTCACTCATGACGCGTAATATAAAGGACGACCGCTGATGCCTTCCGCCGAACAGTCGAACCGGGCGTCACTGTTGCCGAGCGAACGCGCCGTTCTCGATGCCGTTCGCCGGTTGGAGCCGATCCCGCGGGCCGACATCACCTCCCATGTCGAGATCACGCAGCAATCGGTGCACCGCATCACCGAAAAACTGATCCAGGCTGGGCTGATCAAGGCCGGCGCGCCGCTGCGCCGCGGCCGGGGACAGCCGAGCGCGGTGCTCGAACTCGTTCCCCGGGCCGCCGTCGCGGTCGGGGTTTCGATCAACACGGATTCGATGGTGCTGACGCTGATCGATCTGGGCGGCAGGACGATCGAGGAAACCGTCCTGCGCCAGGCCCCGGTCAACCGCCGGGCATCCCTGCTGGTTTTGCGCGATACCTTCGAACGCATGCTCCGGCGCAACGAAATAAAGCAGGCGCAGCTCATCGGCGCCGGGGTCGCGATGACCGGCTTCTTTGTGCCGGGCGGAGGCGTCAATGCGCCTGAACCGCTGCGCGACTGGTCGCTCATCGACCTGCAGCCCGAGCTGACGGAGTGTTTCCGCCTGCCAGTCTGGCTCGAGAACGGCGCCACCACCGGCGCCATTGGCGAGCGGCTGCGCGGCGCCGGCCAGTGGGCCAACACCTTTGTCTATTTTTCGTTCAACTACGGCTTCGGGATGGGCCTGGTTCTGGATCGTCGCCCCTTCTTCGGCAGCCATCGCAATGCCGGCGAAGTGCTTCTGTTCCCCAAGGGGGAGGTCGAGAACCGGCCGGCCCTGAGTTCTCTGATCGAGGAGCTGCGTCGCAACGGCATCGCCATCGATTCGGTGGCCGATCTGAAGGACCGCTTCGACCCGGCTTGGCCCGGCGTGGAGGCGTGGATCGGGCGGACGCTGCCGCAGCTCGACCGGGCGGTCAACGCGATTTCAGGCCTCATCGACCCCGACGCCATCGTCTTCGGCGGCCAGATCCCGCCCGCCCTTGCGGCCTTGCTGATCGAGCGGGTCACCATCTGGGGGCCGCACAGATACGGGGTGGGCCCTGAGCTGCCCAGGCTGGTCCTGTCGGAGGCCAATGGCGACCCGGCGGCGACGGGCGCCGCGATGCTGCCGCTCTATTCCCTGTACCTGCCCTGAGCCTCCGTGACAGGTTCGCCGGCTAACCAATCTGATCGAAGGAGCGACCATGTGTTCTGCAGACCCGAAAGAATGGCGCAGTCCCAAGTTCAACCCCGATGGCACGGCGCGGTTCTTTCCCGGCAATACGATCATCTGCCACGTTCCACGGCCCGGTTCGCTGGAAGACCATTTGACCGAGATCCGAGCGATGCTGACCGGCGCGGCGGAGTCGCCGGCCCATGCCTTCCTGCCGGCCTCCAGCTGGCATATGACCATCTTCGAGGTCATGAATTTTGCCGATCGCAGCAAAGAACGCTGGTTGCCCGGGCTGGACCTGTCGGCAGATCCACACGCCTGTCATGCCGAGGCAGCGCGGCGCTTGACGGCGGCGGCGCCCTGGACGCCCGAGCTGTTCCATATGCGCGCGACCGGCATCGCCGCCCGGCGGACAGGAAGCCTGACCATCGCGCTCGAACCGATCGATCCGGTCGAGACAGCCAGAATTCGCGGCTTCCGCGACCGGATCGCCTCGGTCCTCGGCATCCGGCGGCCCGATCACGACAGCTATCAGTTCCACATCACTCTGGCCTATCGGGTCCAGCCGCAGGATGATCCGGCCTGGGAGCGCTATGCGACGGCGATCGCTCGCGCGTCGAATTTCGCGATCGAGCGCCTGAACGATGTGCGGCTCGGGCCGGCGGAGTTCTGCCGGTTCGAGTCGATGCTGGCTTTCGACCGCTTGCTGTATCTCGGTCGGCAGGCGGGCGATTCGGCGCCGTCTTGGGTTTCAGCCAGCATGGAAGAGCCTGGACGCCGTCCGCTCGGGCCGGTAGGTCAATCGCTGGGCGCGATCGCGGCTGCGAGCAGATAAGGCGGCGGCGAAGGCTGAGCGGGAACGAAACCGTCCTCGCCAGCCTCTGTCCTCTGGTCCCCGCCCCGGCCGGATTGACTGGCCGGCTGCAGGCCCGTTCAGCCCCGGCCCGACAGCGGAATGTCAACGGGCCGAGTGCAGCCAGCGCACTTTGTAGAGCCGGATGCCGGGAGTCGGGACGGCGGCGTCGGGCCGCGCGAGCCGCGCCTCATGCGCCCACCAACTCGTCGTCGCCTTCTGGTAGACGATGCGACCGCTGTTGCGCTCCACATCGACGGATTTGACGTCCCGCAAGGCGTTCAGCGGCTCGAAGGGGGCAAACTGGCCAGTCGCCTGATCGAACACCCAGACGCCGTCTGTCGTGGTCTGGAGCAGATGATCGTCGTCGAGACGCGACAGATCGTGACCGCCCGCCCGGCCGGGAATCCGTGTCGAGGCCATCTGCGTCAGTGCGGGACTGGCGCCGCTCCAATCGCCGAGACCGTATTCCACCAGCTGGTCGCCGCCGCTGGCGTAGAGGCGCTGCCGCTTTTTGTCCCACAGGACACCATGCGCCGCATAAAACGGGATCGTGATGATCGGATCCCGGCGTGGCGGATCGTAAACAACCAGTCGGTTACCCGTGTCGTGCGTGGAGACGGCGACCGCCAGCCGGCCCAGCGGCAGCAATTCCGCGCTGTGGGCCATGAATGCGTCGGTCCGGAAGCGCATCCCGCCATCTTTGCGCTCGACGATCGCCACGCCGCCCGTCGAAGCCGTCACCAGCAGCGTTGCGCCGTCATCGACCACCTTGCATTCGTCGATTTTGGCGAAGGCGGGGTCGTCCGACTTCCAGCTCCAGCCCGGCTTGAAGCCCTCGGGGGCGCCGCCATAGAGCACGACCTGATTGCTGCCACAGGCGAAGAAGGCCTCTTCTGCGGCGGCGGCCCGCAGCTGCGTCGGAGCCGATAGCGCCAAGGCGATCACCATGAATGGCGTCAGGCGGGGGTTCATCGTCGACTCCTTGCTCTGCTCTGAGTGGGTGCGCGAGGTCGCGTGTTCGGGGTTCTGCAAATTGGTTGGCCATGGCGGGCCGGTGATGTTCGACGTCACCTCGCTCCAGCCGGAGCTCTACATGACCATAGGTAAGACTAAGCTCGCCGGCGCTGTCTTGAAAGAGCGTTTCGCGCAAACCCTGACAGGAACCGGCGCGTCAGGGCGACCCGGCGCCAGCCCCGCCACGCATCGGCGCAGCCGCGTCGTCGATTGCGGTGACCCCGCCGGCCGGCTTGTCCGTCGCCGGCTCGACGCCGGTTTTGAAGAAACCGAGGCCCGGCTATGACTGCTGCTTGCCGCCGCCGGCGGCAAAGACCTTCACCGCCGCGACGCCGTTGCCCGAACTGCATCGCGGTTGCGCCGATGACACATCCGCGGCGTTGCGGAGGCCGGGAGGATGGTGAGAATGGCCGAGCAGACGCCGATGGCGGCCGCCGAGGACCGAAATCCAGGGACCCGTAATCAAAGATGCGGCGCCCTCGGCGCCCGCCAGCGTCAGATCCGCGGAGCGCTCTCATGATTGTGGTCTGCGGCGAAGCGCTGATCGATCTCTTCGTCGGGCAGCCGGAGGGCGCCGAGATGCCGGCGCGGGCCGTCGCCGGCGGTTCGCCCTTCAATGTCGCGATCGGGCTCGCCCGGCAGGGCGCGCCGGCCGCCTTTCTCGGCGGCGTCTCGCGCGACCGTTTCGGCGAATGGCTGGCGGAGCGGCTGCGACGCGAAGGCGTCGACGAACGCTTCATGGTCCGCACGAACCGTCTCACCACCCTGTCGGCGGTCACCACCGCGGCTGACGGCCAGCCGCGCTACAGCTTTCACGGCGAAGGCGCCGCAGACCGCTCGCCGACGCTGGCGGACATGCCGGAGAGCTTGCCCGACGCAGTGCAGGCGCTGGCCTTCGGATCCTACACCATGGTGGTGGACCCGGTCGGCGCGAGCTTCGCCGCCCTGGCCGAGCGCGAGCGCCACCGCCGCGTCATCAGCGTCGATCCCAACCTGCGCCCGAGCGTGCTGGGCGATATGGCGCTCTGGGAGAAAGCGGCCGAGCCCTTCTACCGCATGGCGACGATCGTCAAGGCGAGCGACGAGGATGTCGATATCGCCTGGGGCGGCCGCTTCTCGGTTACGGACGCCGGCGCCTGGTGGCTCGATCGCGGGGCCAGCCTCGTGGTGATCACGACCGGCGGCGACGGCGCCGTCGCCTTCTCGGCCGCCGGGCGGATCGCCGTGCCGGGCCGGCCCGTCCCAGTCCAGGACACGGTCGGCGCCGGCGACAGCTTCCACGCCGCGCTGCTGGCGCAGCTCTGGCGGACGGGGCGCCTGAGCCAGCCGGCGATCGCGGCGCTCGACCTGCCTGCGATCCGCGAACTGATCGTCTACGCCACGGCGGCGGCCGCGATCACGGTCGGGCGGCGCGGCGCGGATCTGCCCACGGCCGCCGAGGTTGCGGCGAGCCTGCGGCCATGAGCTTGCATGGCGGACGCGCCGGCGCGGGCCGACATCGTGGCGCAGCATTCCTGCGCTACTGATCGGCGACGACCATCACAGCGAGGAGATCGCAATGAACCCTGGCGTGCTCAATGCCCGAATCGGCGAGGTCACCGAGCGGATCGTCCGGCGCTCGCAGGACAAGCGCTCGCGCTATCTCGACCGGCTCGCCGCCGCAGCGGAAGCCGGGCCGCGGCGCCAGCGCCTCGGCTGCGCCAACCAGGCGCATGGCTTCGCCGCCTGCCTGCCGGGCGACAAGGCGATGCTGCGGGCCGGCGAGGGCGCCAATCTCGCGATCGTCACCGCCTATAACGACATGCTTTCGGCGCATCAGCCCTATGAGCGCTTTCCCGAGCTGATCCGGCAGGCGGCGCGCGCCGCCGGCGGCGTCGCCCAGGTCGCCGGCGGCGTGCCGGCGATGTGCGACGGCATCACCCAGGGCGAGGCGGGGATGGAGCTGTCGCTGTTCTCGCGCGACGTGATCGCGCTCTCGACGGCGGTCGCGCTGTCGCACCAGACCTTCGACGCGGCGGTCTTCCTCGGCATCTGCGACAAGATCGTCCCCGGCCTCGTCATCGGCGCCCTGTCCTTCGGCCATCTGCCGGCGGTGTTCATCCCGGCCGGGCCGATGACGTCGGGATTGTCCAACGACGAGAAATCCAGGACGCGCCAGCTTTTCGCCGAAGGCAAGCTCGGGCGCGACGCCCTGCTGGAGGCGGAGGCGCAGTCCTATCACGGCCCGGGCACCTGCACGTTTTACGGGACGGCCAACACCAACCAGATGATGATGGAGATCATGGGGCTGCACCTGCCGGGCGCCTCCTTCGTCAATCCCAACACGCCGCTGCGCGATGCGCTGACCCGCGCCGCGACCGAGCGGGCGATGGCGCTGACCGCGCTGGGCAACGCCTATGCGCCGATCGGCCGCGTGCTCGACGAGCGCGCCTTCGTCAATGGCGTGGTCGGCCTGCATGCGACCGGCGGCTCCACCAACCACACCCTGCATCTGGTCGCGATGGCGGCTGCGGCCGGGATCGCGCTGAGCTGGGACGATCTCTCCGACATCGCGGCGGTGACGCCGCTGCTGACGCGCATCTACCCGAACGGCAAAGCCGATGTGAACCATTTCCATGCGGCCGGCGGCATGGGCTTCGTCATCCGCGAATTGCTGGGGGCCGGCCTGCTGCATGGCGATGTCGAGACCGTCTGGGGCAAGGGGCTCGACGCCTATACCCGCGAGCCGATGCTGGCCGATGACGGGGCGCTCGCCTGGCGCGATGGGCCCGGCGAAAGCGGCGACCGGGCC
>JBKBRD010000193.1:0-6299 GCA_046292405.1 Allobosea sp.
CTCTTCGTCCGCGAGCGCGAATGGGAGGCCTCGCACGCGATCTGGCTCTGGATCGACCGCTCCGCCTCGATGGGCTTTGCATCGTCTCTGGCCATGGCCTCGAAGGTCGATCGCGCTCTCGTCGCGGGCTTCGCACTGGCCGAGACGCTGGTCGAGGGCGGCGAGCGCGTCGGCCATCTCGGCCTTACCCGCGCGCTCGCCTCGCGCCGCATCGTCGAGACGCTGGCGCAGGCGCTCCTCGCCGACGGCAAGGGGCAGGACGCCGACATGCCGCCTTCCGCGCCGCTGCCGCGCCTGGCCGACGCCATCATCATCACTGACGGGCTTTCGCCGGCGCCGGCGCTCTCGGCCCGGATCGCGACCATGGCCAGCAGCGGCGCCCGCGGCCATCTGCTGCTGATCGCCGACCCGATCGAGGAAACCTTCCCCTTCACCGGCCAGGCCGAGTTGTTCGATCTCGAGGACGGGCTGTCGCTGCGCGTCGGCGACGCCGGCTCCTGGGGCGCGGACTATCGCCAGCGGCTTCAGGCCCATCGCGACGCGCTGCGCGAAGCCTGCCGCAAGGCCGGCTGGACCCTGACCCTGCACCGCACCGACCGGCCGGCGAGCGAAGGCGTGCTGCGCGTCGCCAGCCTGATCGCCGCCGCGAGGGGGACGGGCCGATGACGACTCGCCACAGCCCTCATCCTGAGGAGGCCCCCAGCGCCGTCTCGAAGGATGCTCCAGGAGGCTCCCGCGCGGTCTTCACCGACGCATCGAACTGGGGACGCAGCCCATGCTGAGCGCCCTCCCCTTCGCTTTTTCCGCGCCGCTGGCGCTGGCCGCGCTCGCCTTGCTGCCGGCGCTCTGGCTGATCCTGCGGGTGACGCCGCCACGCCCCAAGCGCATCGACTTCCCGCCGCTCAAGATCATGGCGGATTTGATCGCCAAGCGCGAAATGCCGGCGCACACGCCCTGGTGGCTGCTGGCGCTGCGCATGGCGGTCGCCGCGCTGGTCATCCTGGCGGTGGCCGGCCCGGTCTGGAACCCCGCCCGCGACGCCGGCCCGCTGCGCGGCCCGATGCTGCTGCTGATCGACAATGGTTTCGGCGCAGCCGCCGACTGGCCGGAGCGTCTCGCAATCGCCGAATCCCGCGTCGCCGCCGCTGCGCGCGAAGGCCGGCCGGTGGCGCTGCTCGGCCTGGCCGAAGCGCCGGCGGAGATCACGCTCTCGGAACCGCGCGCCGCCCTCGACCGGCTGCGCGCCTTCGCGTTGCAGCCGCATGCGCCCGATCGCGCCGCCCATCTGCAGCGCATCGACGCCTTCCTGCGCGCCTCGCCGGAAACGGAGCTCGTCTGGATCGCCGATGGTCTGGCCCTCTCGGACGAGGGGCCGTTCCTGGCCCGGCTGCGCCAGGAGGCGCAGGCCAACCGGCTCGCGATTCACGCCGGGCCGGTCGATCAGCTCGCCCTGACCGCGCCTGAAAATCTGGCGGGCGCGTTGAGCGTCAAGGTTCTCAGGCCGACCCCCGCGGCCGCCGCGACAGGCCAGATCCGCGCGCTCGACCTGAAAGGCCTGCCGCTGGGCGAAGCGCCGTTCATCTTCGAGGGGTCCAGCCTGGAGACCTCGGCGCGGCTGACCCTGCCGATCGAGGTGCGCAACGCCGTGTCGCGGCTCGACATCATCGGCGAGCGCAGCGCCGCCGCCGTGGCGCTGCTGGACGACCGCGCCAAGCGCCGCCGCGTCGGCATCGTCTCGGGCACGACGACCGATACGGCGCAGCCGCTGCTCTCTCCGACCTATTACGTCTCGCGCGCGCTGCAGCCCTTCGCCGAGATCCGCGAGCCCCGGCCGGGCTCGACCGATCCCGTCGGCGAGCTCCTGGCGCAGAATCTCTCGGTGTTGGTCCTTGCCGATATCGGCGCGCTCGACCGCGACACCGCCGGCAAGATCACCGCCTTCATCGAGCGCGGCGGCGTGCTGCTGCGCTTTGCCGGCGCGCGCCTCGCCGCCGCCTCCGACGATCTGACCCCGGTGCGGCTGCGCCGCGGCGGCCGCACGCTGGGCGGCGGCCTGTCCTGGGAAACCCCGCGCAAGCTCGCGCCCTTCACCCGCGAAAGCCCGTTCTACGGGACGCCGATCAGCGACGATGTCCGTGTCACCCGCCAGATCCTGGCCGAGCCCGAGGCCGATCTCGCCCGCAAGACCTGGGCGGCGCTGGAAGACGGCACGCCCGTGGTCACCGGAGAGCGTCGGGGCGACGGCATGATCGCGATGATGCACGTCACCGCCGATACAACCTGGTCGAACCTGCCGCTCTCGGGCCTGTTCGTCGACATGCTGCGCAAGATCGTCAACCTGTCCGGCTCCGGCCCGGCGGAGGCGCTCGGAGAGGATGCCCGCGTGGAGACACTCTCGCCGACCCGCGTTCTCGATGGCCAAGGCGCCTTTCGCAGTCCGCCCGCGACCGCCCAGCCCGTCGCCCGCAGTTTCACGGGCCGCGCCACGCTGGCCCATCCGCCAGGGATCTACGGCCCGGCCGACGGCTCGCTCGCCGTCAACGCCCTCAACCCGACCGACATTCTGCGCGCCATCGACCTCGCAGCGCTGGGCGCGCCGATCCTGCCGGTCGACAAGCCGATCGCGGTCGATATCCGTCCGCAGCTGCTGGTGCTGGCGCTGCTGCTGCTGGTGGCCGACACGCTGGCGACGCTCTGGCTCGGCGGGCGGCTGGCGCTGCGCCGCGGCCTCAGGCGCGCCGCCCCGGCGGCCGTGCTTCTGGCGCTCGCCCTGCCCCTGGTCGCGGCGCCCGAGCGCGCAGGCGCCCAGCCGGCCCCGCCAGCGCCGAGCGACCAGCGCCCGCCGATCCCGCGCGAACTCTTCGCGGCAGGCGCGGTGACGCGGCTCGCCTATGTCGTGACCGGCGACAAGGCCGTCGACGACATGTCGAAGGCGGGGCTCGCCGGGCTGAACATCGTGCTTGGCGCCCGCACGGCGCTGGAGCCGGGAGAGGCCGTCGGCGTCAACGCCGATCGCGACGAGCTCGCCTTCTTCCCGGTGCTGTACTGGCCGATCGTCGCCGGCCGGCCGATCCCCGCCGCCGAGACGTTGCGCAAGCTCGAAGCCTATATGAAGGGCGGCGGTCTGGTGATCTTCGACACGCGCGACGCGATGAGCACGCGTCCAGGCGGCAGCGCGACGCCGGAGGGCGATTATCTGCGCCGCATGCTGCAGACGCTCGACATCCCCGAGCTCGAGCCGCTGCCGCGCGACCATGTCCTTACCAAGACCTTCTACATCCTCGATAATTTCGTCGGGCGCTACGATACCGGCACGACCTGGGTCGAAATCCTGCCGCCCGCAGGCGAGGACGGCCGCAGGCCGGCGCGCGCCGGCGACAACGTCTCGCCGATCGTCATCACCTCGAACGATCTCGCCGCCGCCTGGGCCGTCGGCCGACGCGGCGAAGCGCTCGCCCCGCTTTCGGGCTCCGATCCGCGCCAGCGCGAAATGGCGCTGCGCGGCGGCGTCAACCTGGTGATGTATGCGCTGACCGGCAATTACAAAGCCGATCAGGTCCATGTCCCCGCCTTGCTCGAAAGGCTGGGGCAATGAGAAGCGCAACCGCTCAACGCCACGACGCCGCGACGCCAGACAGGATCATCGCCTGATGTGGAGCCTTTCGCTCGCCCCGCTGGTCCCGCTGCCGCTGCTGATCGGGCTCAGCCTGCTGGCTGCGCTCGCGGCCGGCGTGGCGCTGGTCCTGGCGGGGCGAAGCGCCATCCTGCGCGCCCTGGCGCTCATCGTGCTGACCTTGGCCCTGGCCGACCCCTCGCTCGTCTTCGAGGAGCGCGAGCCGGTGAAGGATGTCGTCTCCGTCGTCGTCGACCGCTCCGGCTCCAACCGCCTCGCCGACCGCAGCGTACAGACCCAGGCGGCGCAGGCCGAGGTCGAACGGCAATTGCGCGGCGTCGGCAATGTCGAATCGCGGATCGTCGAGGTCAGGGACGCGCAGGGCTCAGGCGACGGCACCCGCCTGTTCGAAGCCCTGGCCGCGAGCCTGGCCGACGTGCCGAGCGAGCGCGTGGCGGGCGCCATCGTCATCAGCGACGGGCTTGCCCATGACGCCCCGGCCCAGGCCGATGCGCTCGGCGTGAAGGCCCCGTTGCATGTGCTCACGACGGGCCGCGCCAGCGAGATCGATCGCCGCATCGTGCTGGTCGATTCGCCCCGCTTCGGCATCGTCGGCAAGGACCAGACCGTGCGGCTGCGCGTGATCGAGAAGAACGGCCCGGGTCGTGCCGGCCTCGTCATCCGCCGCGACGGCGAGATCGTCGCCCGGCGCGAGGTCACGGCGGGCGAAATCGTCCAGGTGCCCGTGCGTATCGACCGCGGCGGGCCCAATGTCATCGAGATCGAGGCCGCCCCGCTCGACAACGAGCTGACGCTGGTCAACAACCGCGCCGTCATCACCATCGAGGGCGTGCGCGACAAGCTGCGCGTGCTGCTGGTCTCGGGCGAGCCGCATCCGGGCGAGCGCACCTGGCGCAATCTGCTCAAGGCCGACGCCAATGTCGACCTCGTCCATTTCACCATTCTGCGCCCGCCGGAAAAGCAGGATGGCACGCCGATCAACGAACTCTCGCTGATCGCCTTCCCGACGCGCGAGCTGTTCCAGGTCAAGATCAAGGAATTCGACCTGATCATCTTCGATCGCTACGCCAACCAGTCGATCCTGCCGCTGCTCTATTTCGAGAACATCGTGCGCTATGTCCGCGAGGGCGGCGCGCTGTTGATCGCGGCGGGGCCGGAATATGCCGGCGCGCAATCGCTGTCGCGCACGCCGCTGAATCAGATTCTGCCGGCGCTGCCCGACGGATCGGTCGTCGACGAGGCCTACCGCGCCCGCGTCAGCGAACCCGGCAAGCGGCATCCGGTGACGCGCGACCTGCCCGGCTCCGAGGTCGAGCCGCCGCGTTGGGGCGAGTGGCTGCGCATGGTCGGCGCCCGCGCCCGCACCGGCTCGCCGGTGATGACCGGACCGGGTGATCGCCCGCTGCTGGTGCTCGCCCGCGAGCAGAAGGGCCGCGTCGCGCTGTTCCTCTCCGATCATGCCTGGCTGTGGGCGCGCGGCTTCCGCGATGGCGGCCCGCATCTCGACCTGCTGCGCCGGCTCGGCCATTGGCTGATGAAGGAGCCCGATCTCGAAGAAGAGGCGCTGCGCGCTTCGGTCCGCAACGGGGTCATCGAAGTGGAGCGCCAGACGCTGGGCGACACGCCTGCGCCGGTGACCGTCACCGGACCTGACGGGCAGTCGCGCTCTGTGCCGCTCGAGCCCGGCCGGCCCGGCCTGTTTACGGCCCGGATTCCCTCCTCCGAATTCGGCCTGCATCGCATCTCCGCCGATAATCTCACCGCTTTCGCCAGCGTCGGCCCCGAGAACCCGCGCGAGCTGATGGAGGTGGTGAGCAACCCCTCGCAATTGCAGGCGCTTGCCGAGGCGACCGGCGGATCGGCGCGGCGCATCGGCCAGGAGACCGGCTCGGGCGTCACCGTGCCGCGCATCGTGCCGGTGCGCTCCGGCTCACAATTCGCGGGCGCCGACTGGATCGGCCTCAGGATCAGCGATTCCGGCATTGTCCGCGGCGTCTCGGTCTCGCCGCTCTTCCTCGGGCTGCTTGGGCTGGTCCTGCTCTTCGGCGCGCTGGTCGCAGGTTGGCTGGGCGAGAGCGGCCGCAGGCTGCGGCGCAACACCGACGCCGCCTGACATCATGTCGCGTAACGACGATCAGCCGCCGGGGCGCAGCGCCATCACGGCCCCGGCGCGCTGCGCCAACACGCCCTCCACCAGTTCGAGCGCCAGGAACCGCGCCGGATCGGCCGGCCCCGGCAGCACGAGCTGGCCCGGGCGGATCGGCTTGAAACCGAAGCGGGCGTAATAGGGCGCATCGCCCACCAGCATGACGAGATCGTGCCCGGCTGCCCGCGCCGCCTCGAGCGAGCGGTTCATCAGCGCCCCGCCGATCCCGCGTCCCTCGAAAGCGGGGTCCACCGTCAGCGGGCCGAGCATCAGCGCCTTGTGCCCGCCGGCCCTGACCTGCGTCACCCGCACGGAGCCGACGAGAAACGTGCCGACATGGGCGGCAAAGCTCAGCGCGGGATCGGCCGGCGCGCCCTCGCGCAGGCGAAACGCCGTGCGGGCGAAACGCCCCGGCCCGAAAGCGCGCTCATGCAGCCGCTCGATCGCGGCGGAATCCACGGGCAGTTCGTGGCGAATGGTCAAGGGCAAGGATGTCATGTCGGAAGGCCTGCGGACGAA
>JBKBRD010000194.1:0-6272 GCA_046292405.1 Allobosea sp.
TGTGCATCGCCCCAGATCCCGACCGGCTGGTAGAAATCGCCCCAGCTTTCGAGATGCCGCCCCTCGCGGTCGAAGACCTGCACCCGGTTGAGCGAACGGTCGACCACCACGACGCGGCCATCGGCGAAGGTCCAGAGCGCATGCGGCCAGCTGAACTGCCCATCGGCATGGCCATGGCTGCCCCAGCCGCCGATCAGCGCGCCATCGCCCGAGAAGCGGTGGACCCGGCTGGCGCCATAGCCATCGGCCACATAGAAGTCGCCCCAGGCCGAGAGATGCGCGTCGGTCGGGTGGTTGAAGGGCGCGAGCGGCTCGCCGCGGCGGCCGAGCCCGCCCAGCCGCTCGCCCGCCAGCGAGCAGATGATCACCTCATGCATGTCGCGGTCGACCGCCAGCATCCGGCCTTTGGCGTCGACCGTCATCATGTGCGAATCCGCGATCAGCGCGCCGCCCCAGCCGCCGAGATAGTCGCCCTCCGGCGAAAGCTCGACGACGCGCGGGTCGTCCGGCTGCACGAGCGGATCCTGCCGCAGCATCACGAAGACATGCCCGCGCGCATCGACGGCGACGTCGGTGACGAAGCCGGCATTGGCGGGCCATGAGCCGAAAGGGCGCTCGACGCGGTAGCGTGTGTCGCCGAGAGCGACGATGATCTCATGCTGCGCCAAGGCCGGGCGTTCCTCTCTGCCGGCGCGACAGGCCGGGGGTGGCGCGCCGCCTGGACGGAGGCACATGGGCGGCCTGCAGGATTGGCCGGCGCCAGCCTAGCCCCGCTTGGGGCCAAGCCTCAACCGCCGCATCGCTTTTTCTGATCTGACCCAGCGCTTCACACCCGCCGAAGGACCGCCCTTCCAAACTTGGCCTGCCCTTGACAGGCTGGCCGCCCTGTCGGCTAAGGCGGCAGGACAGGAGCGCATCGCATGACGGACAGGCTGACCACCGCGATCGGCACGATCAGCGGCACCTCCATGGACGGCATCGACATCGCGCTGATCCGAACCGATGGCCGCAGCCGCGTCGAGCCCGGCCCCGGCCGCACCCTGCCCTACCCAACCGCGCTGCGCGCGGCGCTGCAAGAGCTGCTGGCCGATCCGAGCATCGCCGAGCGCGACCCGCTGACTGAGTTGGAAGCGCGGGTGACCCAGGCCTTCGGCGAAGCGATCTCAGCCTTTCTGGAGCTCGAGGGTATCGACCCCGCCTCGGTGGATCTTATCGGCCTGCATGGTCAGACGGTGTTTCACCGGCCGGAACGCCGCTTCACCCGCCAGCTCGGCCGCGGCGATCTGCTCGCCAAGGCGCTGGGCGTCGCCGTGGTCGACGGCTTTCGCCAGGCGGATGTGAAGAGCGGCGGTCATGGCGCCCCGCTCGCCCCGCTCTACCATGCCGCCATGGTCGCCGACCTGCCCAAGCCGGTGATGGTGCTCAACTGGGGCGGCGTCGGCAACGTCACCTATATCGGTCAGGACGAAATCCTCGCCTTCGACACCGGCCCGGCCTCGGCGCTGATCGATGATTTCATGCTGCGCCATTTCGGCCTGGCCTTCGACGCCGATGGCGCGACGGCGGCGCGCGGGCGGATCGACCAAGCAGTCCTGGACAGGCTGTTGAGCAACCCGTTCTTCGCCGCAAAACCACCGAAATCGCTCGACCGGCAGGCCTTCCACGCCCATGCCGCTCTGGTCGAGACGCTCGCGCCCGAGGACGCGGTGGCGACGCTGACCGCCTTCACCATAGCGGCCACGGCCGCAGCGATCGCGCATGTGCCGCAGCCGCCCCAGCGCTGGCTGGTCGGCGGCGGCGGCCGCCACAACCACAGCTTGATGCAGGGCCTGGCGCAAGCGCTCGGCGTCGCCGTCGGTCCGGTCGAGGCGGAAGGCTGGGATGGCGATCAGATCGAGGCGCAGCTCTTCGGCTATCTCGCCGTGCGCTCCCGTCTCGGCCTGCCGCTCAGCCTGCCGACGACGACGGGCGTGCCTTATCCGATGCCGGGCGGGGCATTCTGGCCGGCGAGCTGAGCCGGCCCGCTGTCATCCTTCAGCGCCACGCCGGAAAGACCCCGCCGCAAGGCTTCCGCAATCAGCCAGCCCAGGCGCGCCGCCGCCAAGGCCGGGCTCAGCCCCTCCGGCCGGATATTGGAGACGCAATTGCGCGCCTCGTCGGTCAGGCCGGGGCGCGGCGCGAAGGTCAGATAGGCGCCCAGCGAATCCGGAGAGGACAAGCCCGGCCTCTCGCCGATCAGCACCAGCACGAGCCGCGCCGGCATGAGCGCGCCGATCTCGTCGCCCAGCGCCACCCGCCCCTGCGAGGCGATGACCACAGTCCCGTGCGACAGCCCGCGCAGCAACGGCAGCAGCGCCGCGATCAGCCCCGTTGCATGGCGATGCACGGCCGTCGCCGAGAGCCCGTCCGCCACCACGATCGCCAGGTCGCAGGGCACCTGAAGCGCCGCGAGCGCCGCCCGCCCGTCCGGCGACAGACGCCGGCCGAGATCGGGGCGCCGCAGATAGATCTCGCGGGTCGGGGCCGCGCTGTCGACGCAGACGCTGTCGAGGCCGATCGCCGCCAATTCCGCCACGACCTGATCCGGCCGGAACGGCTCATGCACCGCGTCGCGCGCTTGCGCATGGGCCAGCCCGAAGCGCAGCAGCTCCCGAGTCGGCAGCGACGCGCCGGTCCGCCCGAGCCCGACCCGCGCCGACGTCAACGCCGACAGCCGCGCAGGGGCTAGGACGACGGGGCGATCCTCGCTCATGCAGCGCGCTCAGGCAGGGCCGCGAGCAGCGCCTGCCCGCCATCGCGCAGCCGCCCCGCGCCGTCGCTCAGGCCCATTCGGCCGAGCCAGGCCTCGAACTCCGGCGCGCGCTTCAGCCCGAGCACCTCGCGGATGTAGAGCTGATCGTGGAAGGATGTCGATTGGTAGTTCAGCATGATGTCGTCGGCGCCGGGCACGCCCATGATGAAGCTGACCCCGGCCGTCCCCAGCAAGGTCAGCAGCGTGTCCATGTCGTCCTGATCGGCCTCGGCATGGTTGGTGTAGCAGATGTCGCAGCCCATCGGCAGGCCGAGCAGCTTGCCGCAGAAATGATCCTCCAGCCCGGCCCGGATGATCTGCTTGCCGTCATAGAGATATTCCGGCCCGATGAAGCCGACGACGGTGTTGACCAGCAGCGGCTCGAAGCGCCGCGCCACCGCATAGGCGCGCGCCTCCAGCGTCTGCTGGTCGACGCCGTGATGCGCATTGGCCGACAGCGCCGAGCCCTGCCCCGTCTCGAAATACATCAGATTCTGGCCGAGGCTGCCGCGCCCGAGCGAGCGGCCGGCCTCCAGCCCCTCCTGCAGCAGCGCCAGCGACACGCCAAAGGAGGCGTTGGCGGCTTGCGTGCCTGCGATCGACTGGAAGACGAGATCGACCGGCGCCCCCTGCTCGATCAGCGCGATGGAGCTGGTGACATGGGTCAGCAGGCAGCTTTGGGTCGGGATCTCGAAGCGGCGGATCAGCGCGTCCAGCATCCGCACGAGATCGCCGATCTGGCCCAGATTGTCGGTCGCCGGGTTGATGCCGATCACCGCATCGCCGCAGCCATAGAGCAGGCCGTCTATGGTCGAAGCCAGGATGCCGGCCGCATCGTCGGTGGGGTGATTGGGCTGCAGCCGTACCGAAAGCCGGCCTGGCAGGCCGATCGTATTGCGGAAGCGCGTCACCACGCTGCATTTGCGCGCCACCAAAATCAGGTCCTGATTGCGCATCAGCTTGCAGACGGCGGCGACCATTTCCGGCGTCAGCCCCGGCGCGAGTCGGGTCAAGGCGGCCGTCGTCGCCGCCTCCGAGCAGAGCCAGTCCCGAAACTCGCCGACCGTCAGGGCGGCGACGGGCGCAAAGGCTTGCAGGTCATGGCGGTCAATGATCAGCCGCGTCACCTCGTCCCGCTCATAGGGAATGACGACCTCGTCGAGAAACCGCTGCAGCGGCAGGTCGGCCAAAGCGAAGCGCGCCGCCATCATCTGCTCATGGCTTTCGGCGGCGACTCCCGCCAGCGCATCGCCCGAGCGCGGCGGCGTCGCCTTGGCCAGCAGCGCCTTCAGATCTTTAAAGACATGGCGCGTGCCGCCGAGAGTGCAGGAATAGGCCATGGACGCTCCGCTCGATCCGCCGCTTAGCCGGCCGTTGCCCGCGTACGGATCCTCGTGACATTCGGCGCCGTCCCAGCGCGGCCGCCGGCCTGGCCGCTTTGGACGCGTCGATTGGCGACTTGCGTCGAAATCCTATGGATGTATCGTCTTTGTATCAACAGGCCGCCTTTCGGCGTGAGGAGCTTGACGCCATGAACGCGCGTTTTTCCAAATGGGGCAACAGTCTTGCGCTGCGGATCCCCGCCGCCTTCGTGCAGGAGCTGTCGGTAGCGGAAGGCGCGATCGCCGACATGTCCGTGCAAAACGGCTGCCTTATCGTCAAGCCGGTTGGCGCCCCGCGTTACGATCTCGCAGAATTGGTCGGGCGAATCACCGAGACCAATTTGCATGTCGAGACTGACACGGGTTCTGCGGTCGGCAACGAGTTCGGCTGAGCCGCCCTATCTTCCCGAGGCCGGCGACATCATCGGCCTGACCTTCGACCCGCAAGCGGGGCGCGAGCAAGCCGGCCGTCGTCCAGCGCTCGTGCTGTCGCCCGCGAGTTACAACGGCCCGTCGCGCCTGTGCATTCTGTGCCCGATCACGAGTCAGCTCAAGGGCTATCCGTTCGAGACAGCCATCCCGGATGGGCTACTGGTTCAGGGCGCCGTCCTCAGCGATCAGGTGAAGAGCCTGTCCTGGAGCGATAGAGGCTCCCAGTTCATCGGCAGGATGCCCGCAGCCGTCCTTGCCGATGTACGGGCCAAGATCAAAGCGCTGCTGCAGATCCCGAGTTGAAACGCGAGCCTGCGCCGGCACGGCTTGACAAGCTCTGCCCAAGACGTTGTGCATTGCACAAGCGCCCCGTCGGCGCGGGAGCGATTTGTCCATGAGCCCGTTTCGACACGACACGCCGCGCCAGGCCTGCGCGCCGCTTCGCCCGAGGTTGAGCGCAGCGCGACGCGCGCCTCCCTCCCCAGCCACCCTGACCGAATTCGCTTACACAAGGGCCGCCCCTCGCGGCGGCGACAACCATGCCCGACAACACCGCCATCCTCACCTTGTCCTGCCCCAATCGCCCGGGAATCGTCGCCGCCGTCTCGACCCTGCTGTTCGAGGCCGGCTGCAATATTCTCGACGCCCAGCAATTCGACGACACAGAGACCGGCCGCTTCTTCATGCGCGTCGTCTTCAATCGGCTCGAATCCGGCCAGCCCCATGCCGCCATCAAGACTGCGGTCGATGGCTTGGCGCAGCGCTTTTCCATGCAGGTCACGCTGCGTGAAACCACGCAGAAGAAGCGGGTGATGCTGCTGGTCTCGAAATTCGACCATTGCCTGGCCGATCTGCTTTACCGCTGGCGTATCGGCGAATTGCCGATGGAGATCACCGCGATCGTCTCCAACCATGGCCGCGACAGCATCGCCTCGACCGATCTCGGCGACCTGCCCTTCCATCACCTCCCCGTCACGCGCCAGACCAAGATGGAGCAGGAAGCCGAAATCTGGCGTCTGGCGCAGGAGACGCAGAGCGAACTCGTGGTGCTCGCCCGCTACATGCAGATCCTGTCGGACGGGCTCTCGGCCAAGCTGCTGGGGCGCTGCATCAACATCCACCACTCCTTCCTGCCGGGCTTCAAGGGCGCAAAGCCCTATCACCAGGCGCATGAGCGGGGCGTCAAGCTGATCGGCGCCACGGCCCATTACGTCACGCCCGACCTCGACGAGGGGCCGATCATCGAACAGGATGTCGAGCGCATTTCGCATCGCGACACGCCTGACGACCTGATCCGCAAGGGCCGCGACATCGAGCGCCGCGTGCTGGCGCGCGCCGTGCTGCATCATCTCGAGGACAGGGTGCTGCTCAACGGCAAGAAGACAGTGGTGTTCACCGACTGACGGGGGGCGTCACGCCCCTTTCGCCACCGCCTGCTTCAGGCGCGCCAGCGCTTCGTCCGCCCCGGCCTTGACCATGATGTCCTGCGTCTGCGCGTCGGCCTCGATGCGCGCCATCAGCGTCTCGACGCTGATGGCCTCGCCCGCCGCCACCTGCTTGAGAACCGCATTGGCCAGCACGTTCGGCCAATAGGCGGCGCCGCCCTTGGCGAGGCCCTTGGCCTTGCGGCCCTCGAATTCCTTGGTGATCTGCTCCGGCGTCTTCTT
>JBKBRD010000195.1:0-6258 GCA_046292405.1 Allobosea sp.
TTGAAGACCTTGGCGTCGGAGACGCCGCCATCCTTGTAGCGCTGCAGGCGCACGCCCTTGCCGCGCGCCATTTCCGCCACTTCCGACAATGGGAAGCAGAGCAGCTTGCGGTTCTCGCCGATGATGGCGACATGGTCGCCCTCGGCCGGGACGGCCAGCAGCGCGACGGCGGGCGCATCGACATTCAAGACCTGCCGGCCCTTGCGGGTATTGGCCACCACCTCGTCGGTCAGCGCGACGAAGCCGCGCCCGTCGGTGGTCACCATCAGCAGCTTCAGCCCCGGCCGATAGGGGAAGGCGGAGACGATCTCCGCCGTCTCCTCCAGCTCGATCATCAGGCGGATCGGATCGCCGAAGCCGCGCCCGCCCGGCAGCCGCGCCACGTCGAGGGTGAAGACCTTGCCATTCGACGCCAGCACCAGAATCTTGGCCGTGGTTTCGCTGAAGAAGGCGGTGCGCAGCCCGTCATCGCCCTTGAAGCTGAGCGTCGCATGGTCCTGGATGTGGCCCTTCAGCGCCCGGATCCAGCCCTTTTTCGAGATCACCACCGTCACCGGTTCGCGCTCGACCATCGCCTGGGTCAGGTCGATATCGGTGGTGTCGGGCATGTCGGCGAAGCTGGTGCGGCGCTTGCCGATCGCGGTTTCCGGCCCGTAGAGCTTCTTCACCTGGCGGATGTCGTGCGAGATCAGCTTCCACTGCGTCGCATCCGACGAGAGCAGGTTGCGGATCTGCTCCTCTTCCTTGATCAGCTCGTCCAGCTCGGTCTTGAGCTGCATCTCCTCCAGCTTGCGCAGCGCGCGCAGCCGGGTGTCGAGGATGGCGTTGGCCTGGACTTCGCTGAGCTCGAAATAGCGCATCAGCTCGACCTTCGGCTCGTCCTCCTCGCGGATGATCTTGATGACGCGGTCGAGGTCGAGATAGACGATCAGCAGCCCGCGCAGAATTTCGAGACGCCGCTCGATCTGGCCGAGACGGAAGCGCGAGCGCCGCTGCAGCACGGTGCGGCGATGCTCCAGCCATTCGCGCAGCGCCTCGTTGAGGCCGAGCACGCGCGGCACCAGCCCGCCGGTCAAGACGTTCATGTTCATCGAGATGCGCGATTCCAGCTCCGAGAGCTTGAACAGCGACTCCATCATCAGATTGGGGTCGACGGTGCGCGAGCGCGGCTCGATGACGACGCGGATATCCTCGGCCGATTCGTCGCGGAGATCGGCGACGAGCGGCAGCTTCTTGTCGTTTAGCAACTCGGCGATCTTCTCGATCAGCCGCCCCTTCTGGACCATGTAGGGGATCTCGGTGACGACGACGTGCCAGGCGCCGCGCTCGAGCTCCTCCTTCTCCCAGCGGGCGCGGGTGCGGAAAGCGCCGCGCCCGGTGCGGTAGGTTTCCGCCATCGAGGCGCGGGTCTCGACGATGACGCCGCCGGTCGGAAAATCCGGCCCCTGCACGAAGGTCATCAGCTGCTCGGACGGCGTGTCCGGATGCTGGATCAGATAGAGCGCGGCGTCGCAGAGCTCGGCTGCGTTGTGCGGCGGGATCGAGGTCGCCATGCCCACCGCGATGCCCTGCGAGCCATTGGCGAGCAGATTGGGGAAGGCGGCGGGAAGCACGATCGGCTCCTCGTCCTCGCCATTATAGGTCTCGCGGAAATCGACCGCATCCTCCTCGATGCCGTCGAGCAGCAGCCGCGCCACCTCGGTCATGCGGGCTTCGGTGTAGCGATAGGCGGCGGCGTTATCGCCGTCGACATTGCCGAAATTGCCCTGGCCGTCGACCAGCGGGTAGCGCTGCGCGAAATCCTGGGCGAGGCGCACCAGCGCGTCATAGACCGACTGGTCGCCATGCGGGTGGAACTTGCCGATGACGTCGCCGACGATGCGGGCGCATTTCTTGTGGACCTGGCCGGGGTCGAGCCTGAGCAGGCGCATCGCGTGCAGGATGCGGCGGTGGACCGGCTTCAGCCCGTCGCGCGCGTCTGGAAGCGCGCGGTGCATGATGGTGGAGAGCGCATAGGCGAGATAGCGCTCTTCCAGCGCCGTCTTCAGATCGATGCGCTCGGATTCATCCTCCGGCGGCGGATCGACGGGTTTGCCCATGGGTTTCCTGGCCTCTGCGACGACGGCTCCGCGCAACCCTCATCCCCGCCGCGCACGCTCGCGGGATGGTCCGGTGCATTCTGAAACATCCTGCGGGAGGCGAGCCTTGCTTGCCGCTGCCCGGGATGAGGGCGATGGGAGACATCAGCCTTCTACATGGCCCGAGGCAAAGGGCGCAACGCAATCCCTTGCGCGCGCACGGCGACGGATTCGCGCAGAATTCAGTGGATTTTCGCCGCCAGCTCCAGCAGCCGCAGCCGCTCCGGCGGTTCCAGCAGGCCGCGCGGCTCCCAGAGATAGCGCCGCAGGAAATGGCCGGTCAGCGCAAAGCCGGCCGCGATGTCGGCGGCGGAGGGCTTGCGCCCGCCCTGGCCCTCGCTGAGGAAGGGCGGCAGCGCCAGCAGCCTGTCGAGATAGGGCTGCGCCGCCTTGCGGCTGACCGCCTTGCCGGATTTCGGCGAGACATGGCTCAGCTCCTCCATCGCGCCGGTCACCGCGCAGCGCGCCAGTTCCAGCCCGAAGCCGAGCTCCGCCAGCATGGCGAGCTCGAAGCGGATGACCAGCGCCGGCGCCAGCTGCGCATCGTCGAGATGGGCGATCAGGATCGCCAGCCCCTCATGCAGGGCGGGATGGGGATCGCGTTCCGGCAGCAGCCGCAGCAGCGCCGCGATGGTCGCCAGCCCATAGAGCGCCACGGGCGCTTCCATCAGCCGCGCCGCATGCGAGGTCAGCAGCTCGACCTTGTATTCCCCGAGATGCTCGTCGAGCCGCGCCCGCCAGGTCAGCGAGACCGCATTGCCGGGCTGCAGCGCGGGCTGCTGCCGCGAAGAGCGGCCGCCGCGGACCAGGCCGAGATGGCGGCCATGGCCGAGCGTCATCACCTCCAGGATGACGGAGCTCTCGCCATGCTGGCGAGCGCCGATGATCGTGCCCTCGTCGGTCCATTCCATGGTGCAGTTATGGCGAATGCCGTCGTAGTTTCCAGTCCGGAGCGCGCCTAAGCTCCAAAAAACACCGCCCGCCCGCCACCCTCAGCCGTCATCCTGAGGAGCCGCGTCAGCGGCGTCTCGAAGGATGCTCCAGGAAGCTCCGCCGCGCGCTGGACCATCCTTCGAGACGGCCCTGCGGCCTCCCTGAGATGAAGGCTCGGCCGTGCTTACCCCACCACCCGCTCCACCCGGCTGATCACCCGCTTCTCCCGCAGTTCGCTGATGATGGCGCTGAGATGCTTCAGGTCCCAGACGGTCAGGTCGATGGTGACGTCGGTGAAATCCTGGTTGGGCCTGACCATCTGCACCTGGTCGATATTGCCGTCATGCTCGGCGATCGTCGTGGTGATCTGCGCCAGCGAACCCGGCTCGTTGATCGATTTCAGCGCGATCCGCGCCGGAAAGCGCTGCGGCGCCTTGTCGTCGAGATCCCAGCGCACATCGAGCCAGCGCTCCGGCTCGTTGTCGAAGGCGGCCAGCGCGGAGGACTGGATCGGGTAGATGGTGACGCCCTCGCCAGGGGTGAGGATGCCGACGATGCGGTCTCCCGGCACCGCCCCGCCGGCTGGCGCGAAACGCACCGGCAGGTCGCCGCCCAGGCCGCGGATCGGGATCGCCTCGGCATCGGGCGTCTCGCCGGGAAGCTTGAACTTGAGGTTGTCGCCCTTGCGCAGCTCGAACCAGCCCTTGCCGGGGGGCGCGCCAAAGCCAGCCGCCTTGGGATCGGAGGCGGTCCGCTTTTCCGGTTCGAGGTCGGGATAAACCGCCTTCACCACATCGCCGGAATACATCTCGCCGCGGCCGACGGCGGCCAGAACGTCGTCGACGCCGGTGCGGGCGAGACGCTTCAGCGCGGCCTTCAGCTTCTCGTCGCTGAAGGGACGCTCGGCCCGGTGGAAGGCGCGCTCCAGGATCTGGCGGCCGAGCCCGGCATATTGCCGGCGCACGGCGGTGCGCGTGGCGCGGCGAATGGCGGCGCGCGCCTTGCCGGTGACGACGAGCCCCTCCCAGGCGGCCGGGGGGGCCTGGCCTTCGGCGCGGGTGATCTCGACCTCGTCGCCGTTCTGCAGCTCGGTCAGCAGCGGCGCGATGCGGCCGTTGATCTTGGCGCCGACCGCGGTGTTGCCGACATCGGTGTGGACCGCATAGGCGAAGTCGATCGGCGTGGCCCCGCGCGGCAAGGCGATGAGCCGGCCCTTCGGCGTGAAGCAGAAGACCTGGTCGTGGAACAGCTCGAGCTTGGTGTGCTCGAGGAACTCTTCCGGGCTGTCGCCCTCCGCGAGCAGGTCGACCGTGCGCCGCAGCCATTGATAGGCGCGGCTTTCATCGCCGAGCTGCGTCAGCTCCGTGGTGCGGCCATCCTTGTAATGGGCATGGGCGGCGATGCCGTATTCGGCGATGCGGTCCATCGTGTCGGTGCGGATCTGCAGCTCGACGCGGCTATGGCCGGGGCCGACCACCGTGGTGTGGATCGAGCGATAGTCGTTCTGCTTGGGCGTCGAGATGTAGTCCTTGTAGCGGCCCGGCACCATCGGCCAGGTCATGTGGACGATGCCGAGGACGCGGTAGCAATCCTCGGGCTTCTCGACGATGACGCGGAAGCCGAAAATGTCCGAAAGCTGCTCGAAGGAGACGGATTTGCGTTCCATCTTCTTCCAGATCGAATAGGGCCGCTTGCGCCGGCCCGAGACCTGGGCCTGAATGCCGCGCGCCGCCAGCTTCTCCTTGAGATCGCTCTCGACGATGCCGATGACCTTGCCTTCGCGCTCGGTCACCTCCTCCAGCCGCTTCGTCACCGTGGCGTGGGCTTCCGGCTTGATGTGGCGGAAGGCCAGCTCCTCCAGCTCCTCGCGCAGCTCCTGCATGCCCATGCGCCCGGCGAGCGGGGCATAGATCTCCAGCGTCTCCTCGGCGATGCGCAGCCGCTTTTCCGGCGGCACGAAATGCAGCGTGCGCATGTTGTGCAGCCGGTCGGCCAGCTTCACCAGCAGAACGCGAACGTCGTCGACGATGGCGAGCAGAAGCTTGCGAAAATTCTCGCCCTGCACCGCCTTCTTCGAGACGAGGTCGAGCTTCTTGATCTTGGTCAGCCCATCCACCAGCCGGCGGATTTCGGGGCCGAACATGCCCTCGATCTCTTCGAGCGTCGCGGCGGTGTCCTCGACCGTGTCGTGCAGAACGGCTGCGACGATGGTGGCGTCGTCGAGCTTCAGATCGGTGAGGAGGGCGGCGACTTCGAGAGGGTGGGCGAAGAACGGGTCGCCGGAAGCGCGCTTCTGCGTTCCATGGGCGCGCATGGCGTAGACATAGGCCCGGTTGAGCATGTCTTCGTCGGTATTGGGGTTGTAGCTCCTGACCCGGTCAACGAGCTCGTATTGCCGCATCATTCCCATGCGGGCCCTCTGTCACGCCTGCCGCCTTCGAATGATTCAATATCGGCCCCGCGGCGCCCTGCGGCAAGCAGCATTCCCACGGCAACCAAGAAAAAAGCCCGGCAATGCCGGGCTTTAGCAGAGACTGCGACGATCGCGCGCGACGCGATCAATCCTCGTCGTCTGCGCTTTCGGTCGGCGGCACGAGCCCGTCCAGGCCGCGCAGCAGATCGTCCTCGCTCATGCGGTCGAACTGCACTTCCGAATCGGACGCGGTGGCGTTGGGCACGGAGGTCGTCAGCAGCGGCACGGTCTCGGCCTCGGGCTCGTCGACCTCGACATGCTTCTGCAGCGAGTGGATCAGATCTTCCTTCAGATCTTCCGGCTTCAGCTTCTCTTCCGCGATCTCGCGCAGCGCCACGACGGGGTTCTTGTCGTTGTCGCGCGGCACCAGGATCGACGAGCCCGACGCGATCATGCGGGCGCGATGGCTGGCCAGCAGCACGAGCTCGAAGCGGTTGTCGACCTTGTCGATGCAATCTTCAACGGTAACGCGAGCCATGGGGCGGCTCCTTCTGATCTTGGCGATGCAGGGAAATCTGTTGCCCGGCCTTACAGGCTCTGCCCGGGCAATGCAAGATTTTGCTGAGCCGCTCAGCCGCGCATGCGCCTGACGATGTCGTCCAGGCTGGGCTCGCCGCGCCAGAGGCCGGCGCGGTGCTCGGCCACCGCCATGGCCGGCAGCTCGTGCGGCTGCAATTCGGCGAAACGCAGGCGCATCGTCGTCGCCACGCCCTC
>JBKBRD010000196.1:0-6186 GCA_046292405.1 Allobosea sp.
CCTGCGCGCGCCGGCAACATCCTTCGAGACGCCGCTGACGCGGCTCCTCAGGATGAGGGCTGAGAGAGATCCGGGCGATCCTGAGGGCCGTGTCGAAGGACGGTCCAGAAGGCTCCGATTCCGGACGCTTGTCGCGGGCGGGAAGGGCGGCTAACGCTTCTGCATGAAACGCACCGCTTTCTATGCCGGATCGTTCGATCCGGTCACCAACGGCCATGTCGATGTCATCGCCGCCGCCTGCACGCTGTGCGACAGGCTGGTGCTGGCCATCGGCGTTCATCCGGGCAAGGCGCCGATCTTCGCGCCCGAGCAGCGCGCCGCGCTTCTGCGCGAAGTCGCCGGGCCGATCGCGGATGAGGCGGGCGTGGCGCTCGACGTCGTCACCTTCGACCACCTCACCGTGCGCGCCGCCCGCGAGGCTGGGGCGACTCTGATGATCCGCGGCCTGCGCGACGCCACCGATTTCGACTATGAGATGCAGCTGGCTGGCATGAACGAAGCCATGGACGGCGGATTGCAGACGGTGTTCCTGCCGGCCTCGGCTTCCGTGCGCCACATCACCGCGACGCTGGTCAGGCAGATCGCCAGCATGGGCGGCGACGTTGCGCCCTTCGTGCCGCCCGCCGTGCTCGCCGAGCTGCAGCGGAAATTCGCGGCGCGCTGAAGGCCGAGGGCGCGGGACAGGCGCGAATAAGCCGGGCTCGCAGCTTGCAATTTGCCTGGTCCAATGGTGTTTCTGGCAGCACTGACTCGCGCCGCCGGGCAGCGAGTCCTTCAGTTCAAGAGTTTAGTCCATGCGCCTGTCCCGATATTTCCTGCCGCTGCTGCGCGACACCCCCAAAGAAGCGGAAATCGTCTCGCACCGGTTGATGCTGCGCGCCGGCATGATCCGCCAGCAATCGGCCGGCATCTATTCCTGGTTGCCGCTGGGCCTGCGCGTCCTCGACAAGATCAACCGCATCGTCCGCGAGGAGCAGAACCGCTCGGGCGCCATCGAAATCCTGATGCCGACCATCCAGTCGGCCGATCTCTGGCGCGAGAGCGGGCGCTACGACGCCTATGGCAAGGAGATGCTGCGCATCAAGGACCGGCACGATCGCGAGATGCTGTACGGGCCGACCAATGAGGAGATGGTCACCGACATCTTCCGCTCCTATGTCAAGTCCTACAAGGACTTGCCGCTGAATCTGTATCACATCCAGTGGAAGTTCCGCGACGAGGTCAGGCCGCGTTTCGGCGTCATGCGCGGCCGCGAATTCCTGATGAAGGACGCCTATTCCTTCGACATCGACCAGGCCAGCGCTCGCCACGCCTATAACCGCATGTTCACCGCCTATCTGCGCACCTTCGCGCGGCTCGGCCTGAAGGCGATCCCGATGCGGGCCGACACCGGCCCGATCGGCGGCGACCTCAGCCACGAATTCATCGTGCTCGCCTCGACCGGCGAGAGCGAGGTCTTCTGCCACAGCGATTATCTCGACTTCCAGACGCCTGCGGCGGACACCGATTTCGACAGCGTCGAGGCGCTGCAGACCATCGTCGACAAGTGGACGGGTCTCTATGCCGCCACCGAGGAGATGCATGACGCGGCCGCCTACGACGCCATCCCCGAGGGGAAGAAGGTCTCGGCCCGCGGCATCGAGGTCGGCCACATCTTCTATTTCGGGACCAAATATTCCGAGCCGATGGGCGCGACCGTCGCCGGTCCCGACGGGCAGAACGTGCCCGTGCACATGGGCTCCTACGGCATCGGTCCGAGCCGCCTGGTCGCGGCGTTGATCGAGGCCGGGCATGACGACGCCGGCATCGTCTGGCCCGAGGAAATCGCGCCCTTCGATGTCGCCGTGCTCAATCTCAAGGCCGGCGACGCCGCTACGGACGCCGCCTGCGAGCAGCTCTACAAGGCGCTGCTGGGCAAGGGTTACGACGCGCTCTACGACGACACCAATGAGCGGCCGGGCGGCAAATTCGCCACCGCCGATCTGATCGGCGTGCCCTGGCAGATCATCGTCGGCCCCAAGGGGCTGGCCGAGGGCAAGGTCGAGCTCAAGCGCCGCGCCGGAGGCGAGCGCGAGCTCGTCACCATCGAGGCCGCGCTCGAGCGCTTCAAGGGCAAGGGCACGTGAGCGCAGCAGAGACCGGCAGCTCCGGCGACAGCGATCTGCCGACAGGCACCCGCGCCTTCGCCGGCTTTGAATGGCTGCTGGCCGGGCGCTATCTGCGCACCCGCCGGCGCGAGGGCTTCGTCTCGGTCATCGCCGGCTTCTCATTCCTCGGCATTCTGCTCGGCGTCGCCACGCTGATCATCGTGATGTCGGTGATGAACGGCTTCCGCAAGGAGTTGCTGGAGAAGATCGTCGGCGTCAACGGCCACATCTTCGCAACCCCGATCGACCGGCCGCTCGACGATTACGACGTGGTCTCCGGCCGGCTGCGCAGCATACCCGGCGTCAAATTCGCGATCCCGCTGGTCGAGGGCCAGGCGCTCGCCTCGTCGCAGACGGGCAATGGCGGCGTGCTGGTGCGCGGCATCCGCGAGGCCGACATCAAATCGATCCCCTTCATCGGCGGCAATGTGAAGAGCGGCACGCTCGACGGCTTCGACGGCGGCGGCGGCGTCGCCATCGGCAAGCGCCTGGCAGAGCAGCTGGGCCTGCAGGCAGGCGACAGCATCACCATCGTCTCGCCCAAGGGCGCCTCGACCCCGTTCGGGACCGCGCCCCGGATCAAGGCCTATCCGATCCAGGCGATCTTCGAGATCGGCATGACCGAATTCGACGCCTCCTTCGTGTTCATGCCGCTGGTCGAGGCGCAGGCCTATTTCAACCGCGACGGCGACGTCAACGTCATCGAGATCTTCGTCGACAATCCCGACCGCACCCAGCAGGTGCGCGACGCCATCGAGGCCGATGCGCCGCGGCCGCTCGTGCTCTCGGACTGGCGACAGCGCAACCGCACCTTCTTCAACGCGCTGGAGGTGGAGCGGAACGTGATGTTCATCATCCTCACGCTGATCGTGCTGGTGGCGGCGCTCAACATCGTCTCCGGCCTGATCATGCTGGTGAAGGACAAGACCGCCGACATCGCGATCATGCGGACCATGGGCGCCTCGCGCGGCACGGTGCTGCGCGTCTTCCTGATCACGGGCGCGGCGATCGGCGTGCTCGGCACCATGGCCGGGCTCGCGCTCGGCGTCGTCTTCGCCAACAACATCAAGTCGATCATGGCCGGGCTGAACTGGCTGACCGGCGCCAATCTCTGGGATCCGACGGTGCGCTTTCTCAGCGACATCCCCTCGGTGATCGATTGGCGCGAGGTCGTCAGCGTGGTGCTGATGGCGCTGACCCTGTCGCTGCTGGCGACGCTCTATCCGGCCTGGAAAGCCGCGCGGCTGGACCCCGTCCAGGCGCTGCGGATGGGCTGAGGCGGACCCGGACATGGCACGTGAAACCCCGGCGCTCTTCCTCTCCCAGGTCGAGCGCTTCTATCCCCAGACCGACGCGCCGCTCGAAATCCTGCGCAAGGCGGATTTCGCGCTCTGGCCGGGCGAACTCGTCGCGCTCGTCGCGCCGAGCGGAACCGGCAAGTCGACGCTGCTGCATGTCGCCGGCCTGCTCGAACAGCCCGATTCCGGCGAGGTCTATGTCGGCGGCGTCGCCACCTCCACCCTCGACGACAAGGGCCGCACCCGGCTGCGCCGCACCGAGATCGGTTTCGTCTACCAGTTCCACCATCTCCTGCCGGAGTTCACGGCGTTGGAGAACGTGGTGCTGCCGCAGCGCATCCGCGGCCTGCCCAAGGCCGTCGCCGAAGAGCGAGCGGCGGAACTCCTGACCTTTCTCGGCCTCGGCGAGCGCCTCGACCATCTGCCGGGCGAGTTGTCGGGCGGCGAGCAGCAGCGCGTCGCCATCGGCCGCGCCGTCGCCAACACGCCGCGGCTGCTGCTTGCCGACGAGCCGACGGGCAATCTCGACCCGCACACCTCGCTGCATGTGTTCGGCACGCTGGTCGCGCTGGCGCGGGCCTCGGGCCTGGCGGCGCTGATCGCCACGCACAACCTCGAACTGGCGCATCGCATGGACCGCCAGGTGACGATCCGTGACGGGCTCGTGGTGCCGCTGTAAGCAGCTTGCGCAACCCGCGAGCCTCCCGCGCGCCTTCATCCTCCTACGAGCCCTCGTCCTCCCTCGAGCCCTCGTCCTCCCGCCAAGCCCTCATCCTGAGGAGCAGCCGCAGGCTGCGTCTCGAAGGATGCTCCAGGAGGTTCGGGAGCCTTCCCGTCCATCCTTCGAGACGCCGCTGACGCGGCTCCTCAGGATGAGGGCTGTGGGCGGATAGGCAGCGCGTGTTCGAGCGCGTTAAGACTCCGTTGACTCCGCCAGGTCGTAGAGAGGCACAGCGATTGACGAGAACAAAACATGAATTAAAGTATACGTATCAAGAACACAGGGGAGATCGACATGGTTGCGGCGCGCAAGGTGGTGGCTGGTCTGGCTGAACTTCTCTCGCTCGGGCTCTTCTTCGGCATGATCTGGATTTGGGCGGCGGTGCTGGCCGCGCCGGGTGTCTGAGGCGCGGCGACGCGACCGTGGACGCCGCACGAAACCGTCTCGACGCTGAGGCGCGATGCCGGTCATAAGAGGCTGCGACATCCGGCGCGACTCGCGCGCCGGTCGCAGCGGATCAGGGATACGGCATGGCGGACATAGCGCGGCGCAACGGGCAGGCGCGGATCCTCTCCGAGGTCGGCTTCGTCCATCTGCATGTCCATTCCAGCTACTCGCTGCTCGAAGGCGCGATGACCATCGCCACGCTGGCGAAGATGGCGGCGGCCGACGGCCAGCCGGCTCTGGCGCTGACCGACACCAACAACCTCTTCGGCGCGCTCGAATTCTCGGAGAAGCTGGCGGGGGCCGGGCTGCAGCCGATCGTCGGCGTCCAGCTCTCGGTCGATTTCGCCGACGAGGCGGAAGGGTCGCGCCGGCCGGTCAACGCCGAGACGCCGCATATCGTCGTCCTCGCCATGTCGGAGGCCGGCTATGTCAATCTGATGAAGCTCGTCACCGAGGCCTGCCTCGCCACCGGCGGCGCCGGCCAGCCGATCTCGACCGTCGAGCGGCTGCGGGCGCATCACGAGGGGCTGATCGCGCTGACCGGCGGCTATGGCGGGCCGCTGGACATCGCCATCCGCAACGGCCAGCTGGCTCAGGCCAAAGCGCGGCTCGCCACGCTCGCAGAGATTTTCGGCGACAGGCTCTATGTCGAGATCCAGCGCAATGGCCGCGACGAGCAGGAGGCGCTGGAGGCGCATCTGCTGAAGCTCGCTTACGACGCCGACCTGCCGCTGGTGGCGACCAACGAGCCCTTCTTCGCCAAGCCCGCCGATTACGATGCGCATGATGCGCTGCTGGCGGTGGCGGCCGGCCGCCTCGTCTCGGACGGGGAACGCCGTCGCGTCACCCCCGAGCATTTCTTCGCCAGCCGCATCGAGATGAAGCGTCGCTTCTCCGATCTGCCGGAAGCGCTTGCGAACACGATCGAAATCGCCATGCGCTGCACCTGGCGCGTCGGCCTGCGCAAACCGATCCTGCCGCGTTTCGGCGAAGAGGGGCGCGACGAGGCCGAGGAGTTGCAGATCCAGGCCAGGGCCGGCCTGGCGATGCGACTCGGCAAGCACGGGCCGGCGCCGGGTTATGCGATCGAGGAGTACGAGAAACGGCTCGATTTCGAGCTGTCGATCATCACCCGGATGAAGTTCCCGGGCTATTTCCTGATCGTCTCGGACTTCATCAAATGGGCGAAGGCGCAGGATATTCCGGTCGGACCCGGACGCGGCTCCGGCGCGGGCTCGCTCGTCGCCTATGCGCTGACCATCACCGACGTCGATCCGCTGCGCTTCGGCCTTCTGTTCGAGCGCTTCCTCAACCCGGACCGCGTCTCGATGCCGGATTTCGACATCGACTTCTGCCAGGACCGGCGCGAGGAGGTGATCGACTACGTCAAGCGCCGCTATGGCGAGGAGCGCGTCGCGCAGATCATCACCTTCGGCACGCTGCTGGCGCGCGGCGTGCTGCGCGATGTCGGCCGCGTGCTCGAAATGCCCTATGGCCAGGTCGACAAGCTGACCAAGCTCGTGCCGCAGAACCCGGCCAAGCCGATCTCGCTGGTCGACGCCATCTCCGGCGA
>JBKBRD010000197.1:0-6169 GCA_046292405.1 Allobosea sp.
GATCGGCCCGCGCGGCATCAGCCAGGCGAAGGGCTTTCGCGGCGCGACGCGGCGGATCTCGGGCGTCACGCCCAGCCTTTCGGCGACGCCGATGCACTGCACCTCGTCGCCGGCCTTGCCATCGGTCAACACCCAGATGCGGGGGGAGAGGGTGTCGGGCAAGACTCTGTTTCCTTTGCTTGGCGGCTGCGCCGGAGAGCCGCGTCCAGCCCGGGCGTCTGCTCCGGCGCGGCATGCACCTTGTATCGCCTCGATGGCGCGTCTACACCAGCGCGACCTTTTTCCGGGGCTTTTTGTGCGATCGAAACGCGACGATATCGACCTGCGCATCCTGCGCGAGCTCCAGGCCGATGGGCGGATGACCAATGTCGAGCTGGCGAGCCGCGTCGGCATCTCGCCGCCGCCCTGCCTGCGGCGGGTGCGGGCGCTGGAGGAGGCGGGGCTCATCCGCGGTTACCGCGCCCAGCTCGACGAGCGCAAGCTCGGCATTGAGGTGGTGTGCTTCGCTTTCGTGCATCTGGCGAGCCAGGCCGAGGCGGATCTGGCGCTGTTCCAGAAGCGCATCCGCGAGTGGAGCGCCGTGCGCGAATGCTGGACGCTGTCTGGCGATATCGATTTCATCCTGAAATGCGTGGCGCCGGATCTGAAAGCTTTCCAGGACTTCGTCGCCGAGCTGACGAGCCTGCCCAATGTCCGCAATGTCCGCACCGCGCTGGCGCTGGAACGGGTCAAGGACGAGCCGATCGTGCCGTTTTGAACGCGACCGTCAGTGCGAGCGCAGCGAAGCAACCCAGAGTGCCGAGCGCTACGCCCCCTGGTTTGCTTCGCTGCGCTCGCAATGACGGGGATGGCGAAACCAGCTTCAGCCCGTGACGTAGCGCTTGATCCAGGCGGCGTTGTGCTTGATCAGCCCGTCGAGGCGGCGCTGGTCGATATCGGGCAGGTACCAGGGGCCGGCGCTGAAGGCCGAGACGGTGGACAGCACCGGATAGGTTGCGATGACGCGGTTGCCGGGCGCGACCAGCGTGGCGACGCTGTCGAAGGAATCGGAGGTGTTGCCGCCGCCGCCGCCGCCCCAGCGGCCACCACCGCCGCCGCCGCCGCCGGCATAGCTGTTGAGGAAGACGCCGCGCACGGTGACGACCAGCGTGGCGCCGCGACCGCGGCGATAATCGGCGCCCAGCGCTGCAGCCAGCTCCCGCTCCATGCCGAGCTTGATCGCCAGCGCATGGCCGCCCCAGCCCTGCTCCTGCAGGGCCGAAACATCGACGCGGATCGCGCCGATGACGGGGGCCTGGGCCTGGGCCACGCCAGAGCCGGCGACAGCGCCGGCCAGCAAGGCTGCGATGAATTGGCGACGCGCGATCATCAGAGGGCCTCCTGCGGTCAGAACCGGATCGGGCATCGGTCCGCGCGAATCAGCGGAACTCGACGCTGAGCACTTCATAGGACTTTCCGCCGCCTGGCGTATTGACCTGGACCTGGTCGCCGACCTTCTTGCCGATCAGCGCGCGCGCGATTGGCGAGCCGATCGAGACCTTGCCGGAGCGGACATCCGCCTCCGGCTCGCCGACGATCTGGTAGCTCTTCTTCTCTTCGGTGTCGTCGTCGATCAGCTGGACCGTGGCTCCGAACTTGATCGTGTCGCCGCCGAGCTTGGCGACATCGATGATGTCGGCGCGGCCGATCAGCGATTCCAGCTCCTGGATGCGGCCCTCGTTCAGCGACTGCGCTTCCTTGGCGGCATGATACTCAGCGTTTTCAGAGAGATCGCCGAGCGCTCGCGCCTCGGAGATCGCCTGGATGATGCGCTGGCGCTCGACCTGCTGGCGCTGCTTGAGCTCGACTTCGAGAGCGGCGAAGCCGCCCGCGGTCATAGGAACCTTATCCATCGTCCCGTCCCGGTTTTCGAAAGCGGTCTGCCGCCGGCTGCAGCGAATGCAGCCCGCGTCCCGCTTTCGACCATTCGTTAAGGCTGCGTTTTGCCCAGTCGCGCCCGTCGCCGATCAGGCGGCGTGCGTGAAATAGGATTGCAGCGAGCGTACTTCGAGATCGCCGCTGCAATAGGCTTTGATGCCTTCGGCAGCAGCGATCGCTCCGGCCAAGGTGGTATAATAGGGCACCTTGTGCAAGAGGGCCGTGCGGCGGAGCGAGCGTGAATCCGCCAGCGCCTGCGGCCCGTCCGTGGTGTTGAAGACCAGCTGGATCTCGCCGTTCTTGATGGCGTCGACCACATGCGGCCGGCCTTCCAGCACCTTGTTGATCTTGGCGGCCTGGATACCTTCATCCTGCAGCAGGCGCAGCGTGCCGCCGGTGGCGAGAATGCGGAAGCCGAGATCGGCCAGGATGCGCATGCTCGCGATGATGCGCGGCTTGTCCTCGTCCCGGACCGAAACGAACACCGTGCCTTTGACCGGCACTTTCGAGCCGGCGCCGAGCTGGCTCTTGGCGAAGGCGATGTCGAAGGAGCGGTCGAGGCCGATGACCTCGCCGGTCGAGCGCATCTCGGGCCCGAGCAGCACGTCCACGCCGGGGAAGCGAGCGAAGGGGAAGACCGCCTCCTTGACGCCGACATGGCCGAGCGCGGCGGGCTTGAGCCCGAAGCTCTCCAGGCTTTCCCCGCCCATGATCCGCGCCGCGATCTTGGCGATCGGCTGGCCGATGACCTTGGCGACGAAGGGCACGGTGCGCGAAGCGCGCGGGTTGACCTCGAGCACGTAGATGACGCCGTCCTTGATGGCGTATTGCACGTTCATCAGCCCGCCGACATCGAGCGCCAGCGCCATCGCCTTGGTCTGGCGCTCCAATTCGGCGATGGTCGCCAGCGACAGCGAGCGCGGCGGCAGCGAGCAGGCCGAATCGCCAGAATGGATGCCGGCCTCCTCGATATGCTCCATGATGCCGGCGATGAAGGCGTCCTTGCCGTCGCTGAGGCAGTCGACATCCACCTCGATGGCGTCGGAGAGATAGCGGTCGAACAGCAGCGGGTTCTTGCCCAGAACCGTGTTGATCTGACCGGTCTTGTCGTTTGGATATTTGGCCTTGACCTCGGAGGGGATCAGGCTCGGCAGCGTGCCGAGCAGATAATCCTCGAACATCACCTCGTCGCGGATGATCGCCATGGCGCGGCCGCCCAGCACATAGGACGGGCGCACGACGAAGGGCAGGCCGAGTTCTCCGGCGATGATGCGCGCCTGCTCGACCGAATAGGCGATGCCGTTCTTGGGCTGCTTGAGCTGCAGCTTGTCGAGCAGGCGCTTGAAGCGGTCGCGGTCCTCGGCGAGGTCGATCATGTCGGGCGAGGTGCCGAGGATCGGAATGCCGGCTTCTTCCAGCGCATTGGCGAGCTTGAGCGGGGTCTGCCCGCCGAACTGGACGATGACGCCGTGCAGCGTGCCCTTCGACTTCTCGGTCTCGAGGATCTCGAGCACGTCCTCGGCCGTCAGGGGCTCGAAATAGAGCCGGTCCGAGGTGTCGTAATCGGTCGAGACGGTCTCGGGGTTGCAGTTGACCATGATGGTCTCGTAGCCGGCGTCGCGCAGCGCGTAGCAGGCGTGGCAGCAGCAATAGTCGAACTCGATGCCCTGGCCGATGCGGTTGGGGCCGCCGCCGAGAATCACGACCTTCCTGCGGTCCGACGGGTCGGATTCATCGGAGGCCTTGCCGGCGAAAGGCATGGCGTAGGTCGAGTACATATAGGCGGTGGGGGAGGCGAACTCGGCCGCGCAGGTGTCGATGCGCTTGTAGACCGGGCGCACATCGAGCGAGCGCCGCAACGCGCGGACCTCAACCTCGGTTTTGCCGGTGACGGCGGCGAGGCGCTTGTCGGAGAAGCCCATCGCCTTGATCTGCCGGAAGGCGCCGGGCGTCTGCGGCAGGCCGAAGCTGCGGATCTTCTCCTCGGTGTCGACGATCTGGCGCATCTGCTCCAGGAACCAGGGATCGATCTTGCAGCTCTCATGGATCTGCTCGTCGCTGAAACCGAAGCGCATCGCCTGCGCCACCTGCAGGATGCGGTCGGGCGTCGGCGTCGAGAGCGCGGCCTTGATCGCATTCTTGTCGTCGCCGTGACCCATGCCTTCGATCTCGATCTCGTCGAGCCCGTCGAGCCCGGTTTCGAGCGAGCGCAGCGCCTTCTGCAGCGATTCCTGGAAAGTGCGGCCGATCGCCATGGCCTCGCCGACCGATTTCATCGCGGTGGTCAGCGTCGGCTCGGCGCCGGGGAATTTCTCGAAGGCGAAGCGCGGGATCTTGGTGACGACATAGTCGATCGTCGGCTCGAACGAGGCCGGCGTCGCGCCGCCGGTGATGTCGTTCTCGATCTCGTCCAGCGTGTAGCCGACGGCCAGACGCGCGGCGACCTTGGCGATGGGGAAACCGGTCGCCTTCGAGGCCAGCGCCGAGGAGCGCGAGACGCGCGGGTTCATCTCGATGACGATCATGCGCCCGGTCTCGGGATCGACCGCGAACTGCACGTTGGAGCCGCCGGTCTCGACGCCGATCTCGCGCAGCACCGCCAGCGAGGCGTCGCGCATGATCTGGTATTCCTTGTCGGTCAGCGTCAGCGCCGGGGCGACGGTGATCGAATCGCCGGTATGGACGCCCATCGGGTCGATGTTCTCGATCGAGCAGACGATGATGCAGTTGTCCTTGCGATCGCGGACAACCTCCATCTCATATTCCTTCCAGCCCAGCACGCTCTCCTCGATCAGGATCTCGCTGGTGGGGGAGGCGTCGAAGCCGCGCTCGCAGATCTCGATGAATTCGCCCTTGTTGTAGGCGATGCCGCCGCCGGTGCCGCCCATGGTGAAGGAGGGGCGGATGATCGCCGGCAGGCCGATATCGTCGAGCGCGGTCAGGGCCTGGCCGAGATTCTTGACGTGATGCGAGCGCGGCGTGTCGAGCCCGATCTTGGTCATCGCCTCGCGGAAGAGCTCGCGATCCTCGGCCTTGTCGATCGCCTCGGCGGTGGCGCCGATCATCTCGACGTCGAATTTCTCGAGGACGCTGAGCTTGTTGCCGGCCTCGTCGGTCAGCGTCTTCTTGTTGAGCGAGAGCGCGCAGTTCAGCGCCGTCTGGCCGCCCATGGTCGGCAGCAGGGCGAAGCCGCCGGGCAGGACGTGGCGCTCCTTCTCGATGATCTTGGCGACGATTTCCGGCGTGATCGGCTCGACATAGGTGGCGTCGGCCAGGTCGGGATCGGTCATGATCGTCGCCGGGTTCGAATTGACGAGCACGATGCGATAGCCCTCGGCCTTCAGCGTCTTCACGGCTTGCGTGCCCGAATAGTCGAACTCGCAGGCCTGGCCGATGATGATGGGGCCGGCGCCGATGATCAGGATCGTCTTGATGTCTGTGCGCTTGGGCATGAGGCTCGACTTTATGTCCCAGGGCAGGCGCGCACTCCTGCAGCCGTCCGATCGTGAGAGCGGGCCGGTGCGAGCGCCTGAGATGAATGCTAGGCGCTCGCTATAGAGGCAGCAGGCGGCGGGGGGAAGGGGAAAGCGCTCGGGGCGCTGGGTCCGCGCACAGCCGATGGCTCACAAGCCGCTTGCCAGACCTGCCGCTTTCTCATTATGTAATGTTACAACATAACATAAATGGAGCCTTCCATGGATTTGCGCCTGCCCGTCACCGTGCTCTCCGGCTTTCTCGGCGCGGGTAAGACGACGCTGCTCAATCACGTGCTGAACAATCGCGAGGGGCGCCGGGTCGCGGTCATCGTCAACGATATGAGCGAGGTCAACATCGACGCCGACCTCGTGCGTTCGGGCGGCGGCGATCTTTCCCGCACGGATGAAAAGCTGGTGGAGATGAGCAATGGCTGCATCTGCTGCACGCTGCGGGACGACCTGCTGGCCGAGGTGCGCCGTCTCGCCGAGGCGGGTCGCTTCGACTATCTGCTGATCGAGGGGACAGGCATCGCCGAGCCGCTGCCGATCGCCGCCACCTTCGAATTTCGCGACGAGGATGGGGCTTCGCTCTCGGATGTGGCGCGGCTCGACACGATGGTGACGGTGGTCGACGCCGTGAACCTGCTCAGGGATTACGGCTCCAGCGATTTTCTGCGCGACCGCGGCGAGATTGCGGGCGAGAGCGATGAGCGGATGCTGGTCGATCTCCTGGTCGAGCAGATCGAATTCGCCGATGTCGTGGTGCTCAACAAGAT
>JBKBRD010000198.1:0-6139 GCA_046292405.1 Allobosea sp.
CCCTCCACCACCACATTCATCGAGAGCCGCCGCGCCAGCTGGCAGACGGCCTCGATGATCGCCTTGGAGGCTTCGTTGGTGTGGACGTTGCGGCTGAAGCTCTGGTCGATCTTCACCTGGGCGAAGGGGTAGGTCGAGAGATAGGCGAGCGAGGAATAGCCGGTGCCGAAATCGTCGAGCGCGAACTTGACCCCCAGCGCCCGCAATTCGTCGATCACGTCGAGCGTGACCTTGTTGTCCTCGATCAGCAGGGATTCCGTCACCTCGAGCGTCAGGCGGTGCGAAGCGAGATTGGCGCGGATCAGCGCGTCCTTCACCGTCGCGACGATGCGCTGCGGTTCGCGGAATTGCAGCGGCGAAATATTGACGGAGACGCCGGTCTGCCCGCCCCAGCGGGCCGCGTCCGCGCAGGCCTGCCGGATCGCCCAGTCGCCCATCGCAGCGATCAGCCCGGATTGCTCGGCGATCGGGATGAAGATGCCGGGCGGGATCATGCCGCGCGTGGGATGGCGCCAGCGCATCAGCGCCTCGCGGGTGACGATTTCCTGCGTCTTCAGGTCGATGATCGGCTGGTAATACAGCTCGAGCGCGCCCTCCGTGCAGGCCTTGCGCAGCTCGACTTCGATCTCGTGACGGGCGAGCATCTCCTCGGCCATCCCGGGATTGAAGAAGGTCAGCGTGTTGCGGCCGGCAGCTTTGGCCTTGTACAGCGCCGTATCGGCATGGCGCAGCAGGTCGGCCGGGTTGGCGCCGTCCTCCGGCGCCATGGCGATGCCGATGCTGGCGGTGACGTAGACGCTCTTGGTGTCGAGGGTGAAGACGCGGCTGAGGTTGTCGATCAGCCGCTGGGCGATGCCGGTGACCACGCCGGGGTTGGCCGAGGGCAGGATCAGCAGGAATTCGTCGCCGCCGAAACGCGCCAGGATGTCGCCGCCGCGCAGCGCTTCGCGCAGACGCAGCGCCGTTTCCTTGAGAACCCTGTCGCCGATGTCATGGCCAAGGCTGTCATTGACCTGCTTGAAGCCGTCGAGGTCGAGATAGAGCAGGGCGAACGTCTCGGCCGTGCGCTCGCGCCGCGCGAAGGCGTCGTTCAGCAGCCGGTTGAACTCGAAACGGTTGGCAAGCCCGGTCAGCTCGTCGAAACGCGCCATCTGTTCGATGCGCGCCTCGGTCGCCTTCCGTTCGGTCGCGTCCTCCGTCAGCATCAGCACGCCGCCCTCGGCGGCCGGCGCGATGGTGATCACCAGCACCCGCCCGGCCCGGGTCTGCAATTCGCGCGTCAAAGTCGTCTGTGTCTTTTGCACCTGCGTCAGCGCTCTCGCGAGATCGCGCCCGCGGTCGCCGTCGATCACCTTGCGCTCGACCAGGAAACGCCCGATCGCCGCCATCGGCGTGCCGGGTAGGGTGAGGGGCTCGGGCACCCCGTAGAGCGACCGGAAGGGCGCGTTGCTGACCGCGAGTTCGAGACGCCGGTCGAACATCGCCAGCCCGTGAATCATGGTGTTGAGCGCGGCGTCCAGCGTCAGGTTCTGCGAATGCAGCGCGCCGGCCAGCGCCTCCGACTGCTTCTTGGCGTCGCTCAGCGCCAGCAGATTGCGATGCAGCGAATTGGTGATCGCGATGTTCGCCGCGAGGTAGAGGAAGGCGAAGTAACCGATGTAGTGATAATAGTCGTTATGGGCCTGGATCAGGCCGAAGGCCATCGGAATGCAGAAGGTCATCAACTGCACGGCGACGAATTTCGGCCGCCCGGCATTGCGCGAAACATAGCCGGAGGCGAGCGCGATGGTCGATGCGACCGATGTGATGTGCGCGGCCGGGTCGTCCGTGACGCTGAGCGCGATGTAGCAGCTGTAACCAAGCACGGCGCTGAACACGGTCGCGCCAAGGAAATACTCCCGGTCCCAGCGGCGGGTCTGGGCGAAGCTGTCGCTGGAATGGTCGCGGCGCCGATAATTGATGACGGTCAGCAGCCGCAGGGCGACGACGACGAGCACGATCTGCGTCAGCTGCGCGAAGATCGGCATGCCGGTCGAGAGCCAGCAGAGATAGGGGGTCAGGATGCCGGCGATGCCGCCCGGGATGATCGAGCCGGGCGAAGAGAACAACGAGCTGACCAGCAGCCGGTAGTCGGGCAGGTCAGTGCCCTTGCCCGGCTGCCGAAGCTCACCTTTCACAGATCGCTTTGTCGCGTCCGCCATACATCCCAGCCTTAAACGGCCGGTCATCGGAGCGCTTGGTCACGTGCTGCAATGGCCGCCTTAAAGTATTTTAGCCTCGCAGATGTAAACTTTTGGTTTGAAACGCTGGCTTCACCAACGCGATCTTCCCAAGCTGCTTATCTGGCAAGCAGCGCCGGCGCGGGATCGCTCATCCTCTGGTAGACGCGGGCGAGCATACGGTCCTGGGTCGCGGCGATGCGCTGCAGCTTGGAGATGGCGCTCGGGCTCAACCTGAGCATGCAATCCGTCCAGATCTGACCGAGATAGTCGAGCTCCTCGCGCAGGTCGCCGGAACGCCGGTTGAAGGCGGAGAACAGGGCGGTCTTGGCGGCATGGACCGGCAGCGAGTCGGCCGCATATTTGCGCAGCCAGTCTTCGCCGGCGCCGGCGGGCACGACGGCTTCGAGGGCGCCGGCTGCCATGAAGGCCGCGGCGCTCATCTCCTCCCCCGACAGCAGCATCGCCTCGGCTGCGCGCTGGCCCATGCGCCGCGACAGAATGGCGACCGCCGTGATCGGGAAATGGTTGAACTTGATCTCCGGGTAGACGAACGAAGCCTGTTCCTCTGCGATCATGACGTTGCAGGAACGCGGCGCATCGATGCCGCCGCCGATCGCCTTGGCGTGGATCGTCGCCATGGTGATCACCAGCCCGTTCAGCCCGCTGGCGTTGAGGATCGCGCCCTCCGTCGATAGCCTCGCATACTCCGTCAGCGCGGCGCGGTCGTTCCTGGCCAGGCAATCCAGATAGAAATCGAGATCTCCGCCCAGCGTGAAGAACGGCCCGGCGCCGCGGAAGGCGAGGAAGCGCACTGGGCTGCGCTGGTATTGGTCGGGCGCACCCCACAACGCCATGATCGCGCGCTGAATTTTGCCGAGGCTGTCCAGCAGTTGCAGCGTGAAGACGGGCTTCAGCTCCGGTCGGATCGTGACCCAGAGCGTGCGGATCTCCGATTCGTAGGCGAGTTCGACTTCAGGCAGGAACCCGGCCTGGTGGCGGATCGCATCGATGACTTCGCAGGCTTCGAGAGTGTGGACAGGGCGGGGCTTGATGGCGGAGGCGAGGTGCTGGAGCATGCGCTCGGATCCCGGTGTTGCAGTGCAGCGTGGACGCCTGATCACGGTACGCTAAGTTAACGAGGTGTAAACGAAATCACGTGGAAATGGTTAATTCCATTAAGCTTTCTTCCCTAGCGTTATTGGCTGCGCGGCGCCCGTCGGCGGTTGCGCCCTGGCCTTCGCCTCGCGGCCGGCCGAGGCCATGCGCCCGGTTTCCGGCCGGGCGGGGTGGCGCTGAAGCCGAGGCGGCGCTTGTTGAATGGCGCGCGCGGGTCTATCGATGCGCCGCGAATTCGCCGTGATCAGAGCGTTGAACCAGCATGTCGAGTGATGCCGTGAACCGTTCCCCCGACCGCGATGACGAAAAGCGCGCGCGTCTGGCGGCGGCGCTGCGCGAGAACCTGAAGCGCCGCAAGGCCCAGGCTCGCGCGCGCCGCTGCGTTGACGAGCCAGCGGGCGAGCCGGCATCGCAAGCCCAGGACGGGACCAGCCGGTCCTGACCCTCCCTTTCGCCGCACCGGCGTCCGCCGGCGGCCCAGCAGGACGACTCGATGGACAAGATCCGCATCACCGGCGGCCAGCCCCTGAACGGCAGCATTCCGATCTCGGGCGCCAAGAACGCGGCCCTGCCGCTGATGATCGCGAGCCTCCTGACCGATGAGACGCTGACGCTGGTGAATGTGCCGCGCCTGTCGGATGTCACGGCGCTGTCGCGCATCCTCTCCAATCACGGCACGGACCGCACGGTCGCGGGCAAGCGGGTGGGACAATCGGCCGAGAGCGGCCAGACCATCTCGCTCACCGCCCGGCAGATCGTCGACACCTGCGCGCCCTACGAGCTGGTCTCGACCATGCGCGCCAGCTTCTGGGTGATCGCGCCGATTCTCGCCCGCATGGGCGAGGCCAGGATTTCTCTGCCCGGCGGCTGCGCCATCGGCACGCGCCCCGTCGATCTCCTGTTGATGGCGCTGGAGAAACTCGGCGCTGAGATCCGCATCGAGAACGGCTACGCTCTCGCGCGTGCGCCGAAGGGTTTGAAAGGCGCGGAGATCGTCTTCCCGAAAGTCACGGTCGGCGGAACCCACACGGCCCTGATGGGGGCGGTCCTTGCCCAGGGCACGACGGTGATCGAGAACGCCGCCTGCGAGCCCGAGGTCAGCGACCTCGCCGCCTGCCTGGTCAAGATGGGCGCCAAGATCGAGGGCGCGGGCACGCCCCGCATCGTCGTCACCGGCGTTGCGCGGCTGGGCGGCGCGCATCACACCGTCCTGCCGGATCGGATCGAGGCCGGCACCTACGCCATGGCCGTGGCGATGACCGGCGGCGACGTGATGCTGGAAGGCGTGACGCCCGATCTGCTGCAGGCCGCGCTCGACGCGATGACCCGCGCCGGCGTCGACATCACCACGACCAACGAAGGCATCCGCGTGCGCCGCAACGGCGCCGGGATCACGGCCGTCGATATCGACACCCAGCCCTTCCCTGGCTTTCCGACCGATCTCCAGGCCCAGTTCATGGCGTTGATGACGACGGCGAAGGGCACCTCGCGCATCCGCGAAACCATTTTCGAGAACCGCTTCATGCATGTGCAGGAGCTGGCGCGGCTGGGCGCGCGCATCAAGCTCGATGGCGACGTCGCGCTGGTCGAGGGCGTCTCCAAGCTCACCGGCGCGCCGGTGATGGCGACCGATCTGCGCGCCTCGGTCTCGCTGGTCATCGCCGGGCTCGCGGCGGAAGGCGATACGATGATCAATCGCGTCTACCATCTCGACCGTGGTTTCGAGGCGCTCGAGGCCAAGCTGACGCGCTGCGGCGCGCAGGTCGAGCGGATCAGCGGTTGACGTCGGGCCTGCGGCTCTCCAGATAGCCCTGATGGCGCATGACAATGTCGACCCGCTGAAACTGATCGCGCTCGACGCGGACGATCTCGCGATCGTCTCCGCGCACCTGCAGGACGCCGTCCTGAAGGTGTCGGACATCGCCTATCGCCCGGCCGAACGCCGTTTCGCGCTGGCTCTGCGCCGCTTCGATTGGCAGAGCGCCCAGCAGGGCAACCGCCGCCGTCGCCTCGCGGCCCTGCATTTCGAGCGCGTCACCGCCGCGCGTCACGCCAGGGTCGATCCCAAGGCCGGCGACACCGTCTTGAACCTGCTGGCGATCACCTTCGAAGAAACCGACAGCCCGGCCGGCGCCGTGACGCTGCATTTTTCGGACGGCGCCGCGATCCGCCTCGAGGTCGAATGCATCGAGGCGCAGATGAAGGATCTCGGCCCGGTCTGGGAAGCGGTGGCGACGCCGGACCATCACGACGCCGTCTGATCCTCAGCCCGCCAGCTTCCTCCACCGGGCCAGACGCCCTCTTCAAGTTCAGGATAATGCGATGCCGATCAGGCTCGATGACGGGGATGCTGGTTTCGAGCGGCAGTTCCAGGCCCTGCTCTCCGCCAAGCGCGAAGTCTCGGAGGAGGTCGATCGCGTCGTCGCCGACATCATCGCCGCCGTGCGCGAGCGCGGCGACGAGGCCGTGATCGATTGCACCAGCCGCTTCGACGCGCTGGAGCTGACGGCGGCCGGCCTTCGTGTGTCGGAAGCCGAAATCGACGATGCGGTCGCGTCCTGTCCGCGCGACCTGCTCATTGCGCTGGAGACCGCGCGCTCGCGGATCGAGGCCTATCATGCGCGCCAGAAGCCCGAGGACGCCTGGTTCACCGATGCCGTAGGCGTCGAGAGCGGCTGGCGCTGGAGCGCGATCGAGGCGGTCGGGCTCTATGTCCCCGGCGGCACGGCGAGCTACCCCTCATCGGTATTGATGAACGCCGTTCCGGCCAAGGTGGCGGGCGTGCCGCGGGTGGTGATGGT
>JBKBRD010000199.1:0-6117 GCA_046292405.1 Allobosea sp.
GCAGCGGCGCGGCGTCCTCGACCAGCAGCGGCAGGCGCACGGTGAAGGTCGCGCCGGAGCCAGGCCGGCTCGCAACCGCGATCGTCCCGCCCATCAGCGTCACCAGCCGCCTGACGATGGCGAGGCCCAGCCCGGTGCCGGCGTGGTTGCGGGTGGCGCCTGTCTCGGCCTGCTCGAACTCCTCGAAAATCGCGGCGTGGCGGTTTTCGGGAATGCCGGGACCGCTGTCGGCGACGGCGATCTCGACCATCGCGTCGCGCCGGGACAGGCTGATGCCGACGCCGCCCTGCCCGGTGAACTTGACGGCGTTGCCGACGAGATTCAGCAGGATCTGGCGCAGGCGGTCGCGATCCCCGATCAGCCGCGCCGGCAGCTCGGGCGCGATCGAAGCGGCGATCTCGAGCCCTTTTTCCTGGGCCCGCGGCGCCATCAATTCGCAGACGGTTTCGGTCAGCTGCGCCAGATCGAAAGGCGCGACGGCGAGTTCGAGCTTGCCGGCCTCGACCTTGGCGACATCGAGGATATCGTCGACGAGCGACAGCAGCGCCTCGCCCGAGCTGCGCAGCGCCCCGACATAGGTCGCCTGTTCGGGCTCGAGCTCAGTGTCCTGCAACAGATCGGCCATGCCGAGAATGCCGTTCAGCGGCGTGCGGAATTCATGGCTGACGGTGGCAAGGAAGCGCGACTTCGCCTGGCTGGCGCTTTCCGCCCGGGCGCGCGCCTCGACCAGCGCCTGTTCGCTGGCGATTCGGGCGGTGATGTCGCGCCCGACGCGCTGCAGCACGGTCTTGCCCATGGCGACAGGCACCACCGTTTCGACCCAGGAGATCCAGCGCTCGCCCTGCGGCGTCGCCAGCCTCTCGTCGAACACCCGCGCCCCGCCATCGAGCGCCTGGGCCGGGCGGGTTTCCAGCTGCTGCGGCTGCAGGCGGCTGCCGACGACGTTGCTCTCGTCGAGACCCACCAGCGCCGCATAGGCGGCGTTGGCGTAGACGATGCGGCCGTCGTCGCGCCGGACGATCAGATCGCCCTGCGCCTCGATCAGGCTGCGATAGCGCTCTTCGCTGTCGGCCAGCGCCCAAAGCCGGTCGTTCAGCCCCTCGATATCGCGCAGCAGCGCGTTGGCTTGGGCCGCGATGCGGTTGCGCTGCCTCAGCGCGACGGCGAGTGCGACGCCCGCGGCAAGCGCCAGCAGCACGGCGAGCAGGATGATCCAGGGCGGGGTCGGCAGATCCATGGCTCACTATCAGCACAGCCGCGTTGAAGAATGGTTCGACATTGATCCGAATCTTAGCGGTCGCCCTCTGCATTCGATTAACCAGGCGCTCAGGCGGCCTGCGTGCCCTGGTCGATCCGCGAGCGATAGGACAACGCCTCGGCCAGATGAATGCGCCCCACCTTCGCCTCGCCGTCGAGATCGGCCAGCGTGCGGGCGACCTTGAGGACACGGTGATAGGCGCGCGCGGTCAGGCGCATGGACTGCGCCGCATCGCGCAGCAAGGCGAGCCCGGCCCCGTCCGGCCGCGCGATCTCGTCGAGCGCATTGGCCGGGCAGGCGGCGTTGGTGGCGATATGGGGCAGGCCGAGCGCCGAAAAACGCGCCGCCTGGCGCTGCCGCGCCTCCGCGACCCGCGCCGCGACCTCGGCCGAGCTCTCGCCCGCCGCGGGCAGCAGCAGCTCCGAGGCCGTCACCGCCGGCACCTCGATGGTGATGTCGATGCGATCGAGCATCGGCCCGGAGATGCGCGTCTGGTATTGCGCCATGCAGCGCTCGTTCGGCTGTCTGCGACAGGCATAACCCGGCTCCGTCGCCCGGCCGCAGCGACACGGGTTCATCGCCGCCACCAGCTGGAAGCGGGCGGGATAGACGGCGCGGTGATTGGCGCGCGAGATCAGCACGTCGCCGGTTTCCATGGGCTGGCGCAGCGCATCCAGCACCTGCGCCTGAAACTCGGGCAGTTCGTCGAGGAAGAGCACGCCGTGATGGGCGAGCGAGACCTCGCCGGGCCTGGCCTGGACGCCGCCGCCGACGAGCGCCGCCATCGAGGCCGAGTGATGCGGGGCGCGGAAGGGGCGGCGGTCGGTGAGCGCGCCCTCGGCGAGCTCGCCCGCGACCGAGAGCACCATCGAAACCTCGAGCAATTCGCGCGGGTTCAGCGGCGGCAGTATCGATGGCAGCCGGCTTGCCAGCATCGATTTTCCGGCCCCGGGCGGGCCGTTGAGCAGGAGATTATGGGCGCCGGCGGCGGCGATCTCGAGCACGCGCTTGGCGCTCTCCTGGCCGCGGACATCGGCAAGATCGGGCAGCGGCCCGGCCTGGCGGGCGATCGCCGGCTCCGGCCGCGCCATCACCTGCGTGCCCTTGAAATGATTGGCGAGCTGGATCAGCGAACGCGGCGCGAGAATGTCCATGTCGGCGGCCGCCCAGGCCGCCTCCGGCCCTGACGCGGACGGGCAGATCAGCCCTTGGCCGCGGGCATAGGCGGCGATGGCCGTCGGCAGAACGCCGGCCACCGCCGTGATCGAACCGTCGAGCGCCAGTTCGCCCAGCACCGTGTAGCCGGCCAGCGCATCGGGCGGGATCGCGCCGATCGCCGCCATCACGCCGAGCGCGATCGGCAGATCGTAATGGCTGCCTTCCTTGGGCAGGTCGGCCGGGGCGAGGTTGACGGTGATGCGCTTGGCCGGCAGCGCCAGCCCCGAGGCGATCAGCGCCGAGCGGACGCGCTCTCGGCTTTCCGCCACCGCCTTGTCGGGCAGGCCGACCAGGATGAAGTTGACGTTGCCCGCCGTCACCTGGACCTGCACGTCGACCGCGCGGGCCTCGATGCCCTCGAACGCGACCGTCGCGACACGCGTCACCATCTCGTCTGCTCCTGACCTTAGGTCAGGATAGCAGGCTCCGCGGCCGTCGCAAGAACGGATGGCGAACTAGGCAGGTTTAAGCGCCCTGCGCGCCAGAACCTGACGCAGCAGCACGGGCGCGCCGATCGCCAGGCTGATCAAGGCGCTCGTCGGGGTGGCGACGATCATCGGCAGGGCCGCCAGGGCGATCAGCAGCCGTTCCCACATGGCGAGCGGGGCGAGCAGCCAACCGGCGAACGCCGCCGAGAGGAAGGTGATGCTGGTCAGGCAGGCGATGGTGGAGCCGATCAGCTCCGACCAGGTGAAGCCGGGCGCCATGATCAGCATCGAGGGCGAGAAGACGAAGACGAAGGGCACCAGCACCTTGCCGAGCGCCAGCCTGAAGGCGGTGTTGCCGGTCCGGAACGGATCGGCGCCCGCCATGCTCGCCCCGGCATAGGCGGCGATCGCCACCGGCGGGGTGATGTCCGCCAGCACCCCGTAATAGAACACGAAGAAATGCGCCACGAGCGGGTTGACCCCGAGCATGCCGAGCGCCGGCGCCGCCACCGTGACCATGATGATGTAGTTCGCCGTGGTCGGCACGCCGCAGCCGAGCAGGATGCAGACCAGCCCCGTCAGCAGCAGCGTGAAGAACAACGTCGCCGCCTTCAGGTCGAAGGGGAAGAAGGGGATCAGGTCGGAGACGCCGCGGGCCCATTGATCGGCCAGCGAGGTGACGATCCAGGAGATCTTGAAGCCGACGCCGGTCAGCGTCACAACGCCGACGATGATGCCGACCGTGGCTGCGGCCGCACCGACGCCGATGGCGTATTTCGCGCCGAGGATGAAGGCGTCGACCATGTCGCGGGCGCGCTCGCGCCCCTGCTCGGAGCGCATCAGCACGCCATGGGCCATCACCGCGAAGGCGGCCAGCGTGAAGGCCAGGTTGACGCCCGGCACGCGCAGGATCTCGGTGGGGGCGGCGACGCCGATGGCGAGCGCGAAGACCAGCGCCGAGGCGGCGCGATACTGCGCCAGCCCGACCAGCATGCAGCCGGTGATGCCCCAGAAGGCGGCGAGATAGGGGGTGTAGCCGGTGAACAGCACCAGGATCAGCGCAAACAGCGGCGCGATCGTCGGCCAGTCGCGGGCGAAGACTTCGCTGAGCTTGGGCGCGTCGGCGTCGGTCATGCCCTTCATGCCGGTTCGCTTGGCCTCGAAATGCACCTGCATCAGCACGCCGAAGAAATGCATGAAGGCGGGGATGATCGCGGCGATGACGATGGTGGCGTAGGGCAGGTTGAGGAATTCGACCATCAGGAAGGCGGCGGCGCCCATGATCGGCGGGGTGATCTGCCCGCCGGTCGCCGCGGTGGATTCCACGGCGGCGGCGAAATGGCGCTGGTAGCCGAGGCGGATCATCATCGGGATGGTGAGCGAGCCCACCGTCACGGTATTGGCGACCGAGGAGCCCGAAATCATGCCGAACAGGGCCGAACCGAAAATCGAGACCTTGGCCGGACCGCCGGCGAAGCGCCCGGCGACCGCAGCCGCGACGCCCAGGAACAGGCGGCCCAAGCCGATCCGGGTGGCGAGCACGCCAAACAGCACGAAGTGGAAGACATAGGTGGCGACGACGCCGAGCGCGACGCCATAGACGCCCTGGCTGGTCAGATAGAGATGGTTGACCAGGTTCGACCAGGTCGCGCCGGGATGCAGGAAAATGCCGGGAAACCAGTTGCCGAAGATGGCGTAGACCATCGCAAACAGCGCGATGATCGGCAGGCCCCAGCCGATGGCGCGGCGCGTCGCCTCGATCATCAGGATGATGGTGATCGAGCCCATGACCACGTCGAGCGTGGACGGGTTGCCGATCCGGAAGACCATGTCCTCGAAGATCCAGGGCACATAGAGGCTGGAGATGGCGACCGCGACGGCGCAGAGCCAATCGATCAGCGGGATGCCACCCGGCCGCAGCGCCGTGGAGGCGTGCTGGTGGCGGCCATCGGCCTTGCTGTAGGAGAAGACGAGGAAGATCAGCCCGAGCACGAAGGCGAGATGGATGCCGCGATGCGTCGTCTCCCGCATCAGCCCGAAGCCGGCCGTATAATAATGGAAGGCCGAGAGCGCGAGCAGCAGCCCGCCGACGATCAGCGAGGCGCCGTGCGGCACCTTGCGGAACTGCATCTCGGGATCAAGTTCTTCCTCGAGCTGGGCGAGTTCGGCGGCGGAAGGCTGGCTGGTCATGACGGGCTCCGCCCGGACCCCTCTCCGGCTGGGGAGAGGGGCGGGTCAGCTATGGTGCGAAACAATGGAAAGCGAGGCCGCCGCGGCGGCGTCAACGGCGAGGGCTTGCGCCCTCTCACGCCCTCCCCCCGCAGGGAGAGGGCGTTCGCGCGGGATCGGCGCAGGCTTACTTGAGCAGGCCGGCTTCCTTGTAGAACTTCTCGGCGCCGGGATGCAGCGGCACGCCGAGCAGGCCGCTCAGCGCGGTCGCCTTCTGAATCGCCTTGCCCTTGGCATGGCCGGAATCGAGCGCGGCCCGGGTCTTGTCGCTCCACAGCGCCTTGGTCACGGCGTAGACCGTGTCGTTGGAGACCTTGGCCGAGGTCACCCAATGCGCGCCGACGGCGACGGTCTTGACCGCGCCGACGCCCTTGTAGGTGTTGGCCGGGATCTCATCGACGGCGAAGAACGGCAGTTCCTTGGCAAGCTTCTCGGCTTCCGGACCCGAAATCGGCAGGATGTCGATGCCGGAGCCGGTCGAAGCGAGTTCCGAGATCGCCGCCGCCGGGAAACCGCCGGTGAAGAAGAAGGCGTCGACCGAGCCGTCCTTCATCTTCTCGGCCGCCTGGTTGGGCTTGAGATATTCGGCGGTGATGTCCTTCTCGCCGACGCCATAGGCGGCGAGGATCGCCTTGGCGTTGAGCAGCGTGCCGGAGCCCGGCTCGTCGATCGAGACCTTCTTGCCCTTGAGATCGGCGACGCCCTTCACATTGGCGGCCTTGCGCACGACGAGATGCACGCTCTCGGGGTAGAGATTGGCGATGGAGCGGAGATCGGCAACCTTGGGCTTGCCTTCGAAGACGCCGGTGCCGGAATAGGCCCAATAGGCGACGTCGGCCTGGACGAAGCCGGATTCGGCGGCGCCGCCGACGATGGCGTTGACGTTGGCGACCGAGCCGTTGCTGGCCACGGCGGTGGCGACGAGCTGCGGCGGCGTCGAGATCGCGTTCGCGATCAGGCCGCCGATCGGATAATAGGTGCCGG
>JBKBRD010000200.1:0-6070 GCA_046292405.1 Allobosea sp.
GCTATGCGATCGGCTCCGCCGGTCTCGGCGCGCTGGTGCTGTTCGCCGCCTACACCTCGGACCTCAACTTCTTCATCGCCGAGGCCAACAAGGCGGGCTCGACCTCGTTCCAGTACTTCAAGGGCGTGGTCGTCGATTTCTCGCTGTCCAACCCCTATGTCGTCGTCGGCCTGCTTCTGGGCGGTCTCATCCCCTTCCTCTTCGCCGGCATGGGCATGACTGCGGTCGGCCGCGCCGCCGGTTCGGTGGTCGAGGAGGTGCGCCGCCAGTTCAAGGAGAAGCCGGGCATCATGAACGGCACGGAGCGGCCCGATTACGCCCGCGCCGTCGATCTGCTGACCAAGGCCGCGATCAAGGAAATGATCGTGCCCTCGCTGCTGCCCGTGCTCGCGCCGATCGTCACCTATTTCGCGATCAACGCCATCGCCGGCCGCAACCAGGCCTTCGCCGCCGTCGGCGCCATGCTGATGGGCGTCATCGTCACCGGCATCTTCGTCGCGATCTCGATGACCTCGGGCGGCGGCGCCTGGGACAACGCCAAGAAGTCCTTCGAGGACGGTTTCGTCGACAAGGACGGCGTGCGCCACATGAAGGGCTCCGAGGCGCACAAGGCCTCGGTCACCGGCGACACTGTCGGCGACCCCTACAAGGACACGGCGGGCCCCGCCGTGAACCCGGCGATCAAGATCACCAACATCATCGCGCTGCTGCTGCTGGCGATCCTCGCCCACAGCTGAGCCTCGGCTCGAAGCGCCTGATAGGCACGAACCCCGCGGAGCGATCCGCGGGGTTTTTCGTTGGGCGCGGAAAGATGGGGTCAAGAGCCGCGGACTGAAGGTCGCGAAGAGCGCAGGCGTTCGTCATGGCGGACGTTGAAAAGACCGGTTGCGAGGGCTATTAAAAGCACTCCGAACAAGGAGCAGAACATGGCGAGCATTATCTTGGCCGAGATGACCGCCAGCGTGTCCGAGCTGAAGCGCAACCCGATGGGCACCGTCGCCGCGGGGGAGGGCGCGCCGGTCGCCATCTTGAATCGCAACGAGCCGGCTTTCTATTGCGTCCCCGCCAAGGCTTACGAAGCGATGATCGAACGGCTCGACGACATCGCGATGAATGCGCTGGCTGAGGCGCGATCGACCCAGCCGATCATTCGGGTCACCTTGGATGAGCTATGAGCTGGCCTTTCGCCAGGATGCGTTGAAGGAGTGGGGCCAGCTCGACAGCAATACCCGCGCATATTTCAAGAAGAAGCTGGCTGAGCGGTTGGAGAACCCCCGCGTGCCATCCGCCAAACTGTCCGGACATCGCGACCGTTACAAGATCAAGCTTCGGAGCGTCGGCTATCGCCTGGTCTATGAAGTCCAGGACGCGCAGCTTGTCGTGCTTGTGGTCGCAGTCGGGCGGCGGGATCGCGGCGCCGTCTACCGCACGGCGGACAAACGCTGATCGTCCCACCGTCTGAAGCATGCCGACAGACGGCAGGACCACGCCGTCATTCCGGGCGGGCAGTTAGGCTCGAGCCCGGAACCCATGACCATGACGGGTCTTCGGCAGCCTGAGACGACCACACGTGCCGCGGGCCATGGTGTGCATGGGTTCCGGGCCCGCCGCTCTCGCGACGTCCCGGAATGACGCCGTGGCTCCAGAGCACTTGAGAGGCACTAACAAAAAAGCCCGCAGCGACGCTGCGGGCTTTGTCAAATCTCGGCCGCTGCGCCGCTGCTCAGGCGCCGAAAGGTGTGAACTTCGTCACGCCGCGGAAGAGGTTGCGCAGGAAGCTCTGCTCCTCGCCGCCGGTCTCGGTGGTGCGGCTGATGAAGTCGAAGATCACCCCGTCCTTCAGGCCGTAATTGGCGATGCGCTCGACCTTGAAGCCCTTGTTGAAATAGACGACCAGCACCTTCTGGTCGATGACGCTGAGCTCCTGGAACTGGAAGCGCCGGCGCACGGTCTGGCTGATGTAGTAGAAGGTGCGGTTGCCGACGGTCGAGGTCGTCGAGGGCGTGCCGAGAATGGTCAGGACCGACTGGACGTCCATGCCCGGCTTGATCTGGGCGATCAGCCCCTCGTCCATGACGAAGCCGCGAGTGTATTCCTCGTTCAGCCCCGCCGAGGTCGGCAGCTTGAAGCCGCCCGCATCCGGCCCGCAGCCTGCGAGCGCGAGCGAGGAGGTGGCGAGGATGCCGAGCAGGGCCGTGCGACGTGTGATGACGGTCATTCGGGATTCGATCCGGGGCCGTTATGGCGCAGGGCGTGACGCCCTGTGCGCTTGTCAAACAGGTGATGCTTGGCGTAACGCCCGACAATGGCTTTGGCAAGACAATGGCTTCACCAGGAGGGCGGCGCGTGATTTTTGGCCTGTTCGGCAAGCGCGAAGACCGGCTGGCGCCCGTAAACGCGGTGTTTGCGCGCGTGGCGGAAGCTTCGCGCCAGCCCTGGCTTTATCTCGACGGCGGCATTCCCGACAGCTTCGATGGCCGTTTTGAGTCGCTGACGCTTCACGCCTTCCTGCTGCTGCGGCGCTTGCGCCAGCTGCCGGAGCCGGCGACCGCCTTCGCGCAGGATTTCACCGACGCGACCTTCGCCTATCTCGAGCTCGGCTTCCGCAATGGCGGCGTCAGCGACATCGCCGTGCCCAAGCGCATGAAGAAGATCGCGGAGAGCTTCTTTGGCCGCGTGCAGGCCTATGAGGAGGCTCTGCAATCGGGCGACCAGGCTGCGCTGGTCGAGGCGCTCAGGCGCAACGCCAGCCCCGGCGAGGCGGCCCAGCGGCTGTCCGACTATATCCTGCGCTCGCAGGCCCATCTCGCGACGCTTGATTTCGAGGCGGTGCTTGCGCAATCCCGGCTCTTCCCGGATATGGACGCTTTGCAGGGAGGCGCGCGTGCCTGACGCTTTGAAACCTCTCCCCCTCAGCCACCCCATTCGCGTCGAGGGCATCAAGCCGCGCGGCACTGTCGTCGTCGTCACGGCGAGCGAAGCGCAGCGCGCACCGATCGCGGCCATGCTGGGGCTCGACGCCGTCGAGCGGCTCGAGGCGCGCTACGAGCTTGCCCGCAATGGCGAGCGGGTGAAGCTGGAAGGCGCGATCAAGGCCGCGGTCAGGCAGATCTGCGTCGTCACGCTCGAGGCCTTTCCCGTCGAGCTCGACGTGCCGCTCAAGCTCGATTTCGCCCCCGAGGCGCCAGAGCCGTCGCCGCGGCGTCGCGGCGATCCCGGCGACGAGACCGAAATCGACATCGAAGTGCGCCTCAACGAGGACGATCCGCCGGAGCCGATCATCGACGGAGTCATCGATCTCGGCGCGGTGACGCTCGAATTTCTGGCGCTCGCGCTCGACCCCTATCCCCGCAAGCCCGGCGTCAGCTTCGATGCGCCGGCGGCCGATACCCCGAGCCAGTCGCCCTTCGCTGCGCTGGCGAAGCTGAAACCGTGATACGACCCCCGCGCGCCGGCGCCGCTTGCGGCGGCGTGCCAAGTCGCTATTGTCCGCTCCGCTCAACGCCGCCCCGCCATGCCGGGCCGCCGCATCCGGGAACAACCGAAACCCCATGACACGACCGGTTACAATCGCGCTCGATGCGATGGGCGGAGATCACGGCCCGTCCGTGGTCATTCCCGGCGCCGCGCTGACCCTCGAGCGCCGGCCCGACGCCCGCTTCGTGATCTTCGGCGACGAGGCGCAGGTGCTGCCGCTGCTCGACGCGCATCCGAAGCTGAAGGCGGTCACGACTTTCCACCACACCGAGGTCTCGGTGAAGATGGACGACAAGCCGAGCCAGGCCTTGCGCTATGGCCGCTACAAATCCTCGATGTGGCGCGCCATCGACGCCACCAAGACCGGCGAGGCCGACGTCACGGTCTCGGCCGGCAACACCGGCGCGCTGATGGCGATGTCGAAATTCTGCCTGAAATCGATGCCCGAGGTCGATCGCCCGGCCATCGCCTGCCTGTGGCCGACCGTGCGCGGCGAAAGCATCGTGCTCGATGTCGGCGCCACCATCGGCGCCGATGCCCGCCATCTCGTCGATCTCGCCGTGATGGGCGCCGCCATGGCGCGCGTCGTCTTCGACATCGACCGGCCGACCGTCGGGCTGCTGAATGTCGGAGTCGAGGAGATCAAGGGCGTCGAAGCGGTGAAGGAGGCCGGCCGCATCCTGCGCGAGAGCAATCTGCCGCATCTCGAGTATCACGGCTTCGTCGAGGGCGACGATCTCGGCAAGGGCACGGTGGACGTCGTCGTCACCGAAGGGTTCACCGGCAATATCGCCCTGAAAACGGCCGAAGGCACGGCCCGCCAGATAAGCGCCTATCTCAAGGCCGCGATGAGCCGGTCCTTGATGGCCAAGATCGGCTATCTCTTCGCGCGCGGCGCCTTCGCGGCGTTGAAGGACAAGATGGACCCGCGCAAGGTCAATGGCGGCGTCTTCCTCGGCATGGAAGGCATCGTGATCAAGAGCCATGGCGGCACGGATGCGGTCGGCTTCGCCAGCGCGACCGAACTGGGTTATGAGATGGCGCGCGAGAACCTGATGGCGAAGGTGCGCGAGATGGTGGCCGCCAGCAAGCGGTCGGAGCCGGCGGCGCAGCAGGCAGCCGTGGCCGAATAAGGAAGATTTCGCGTGTCCACCCTGCGCTCCATCCTGTGCGGCAGCGGCTCCTACCTGCCGGCCCGCATCGTCACCAATGCCGAGATGGCGACCCGCGTCGACACCACCGATGAGTGGATCGTCCAGCGCACCGGCATCCGCGAGCGGCGTGTCGCCGCCGAGGGCGAAACCACCTCGATGATCGGCCTCAAGGCGGCGCAGGATGCGCTGGCCGACGCCGGCATGGACGCGTCCGAGATCGATCTGATCATCGTGGCGACGGCGACGCCGGACCACACCTTTCCCGCCACCGCCACGCAGATCCAGGCGGCGCTCGGCATCACGCATGGCGCCGCCTTCGATCTGCAGGCGGTCTGCTCCGGCTTCGTCTTCGCCCTCGCCACCGCCGACAAGTTCATTGCGTCGGGCGCGGCGAAGGCTGCGCTGGTCATCGGCGCCGAGACCTTCTCGCGCATCCTCGACTGGGAGGACCGCACCACCTGCGTGCTGTTCGGCGACGGCGCCGGGGCGGTCGTGCTCAAGGCGGGGCAAGGCGAGGGCACCTTGGCCGACCGGGGCGTGCTGACCACCCATATCCGCTCCGACGGCCGCTTCATGAACAAGCTCTATGTCGATGGCGGCCCGGGCTCGACCCGGACGGTCGGGCTGCTGCGCATGGAGGGCAAGGAGGTGTTCCGTCACGCGGTCGTCAATCTCGCCGAGACCGTGCGGCACACCTTCGCCGAAACCGGGCTCACCGGCGCCGATATCGACTGGTTCGTGCCGCATCAGGCCAATCGCCGGATCATCGACGCCACCGCCGACAAGCTCGGCATCGGGCATGAGCGCGTCGTGGTCACCGTCGATCGCCATGGCAACACCTCGGCGGCGTCGATCCCGCTGGCGCTGGCCGAGGCGCATAAGGATGGCCGCATCAAGCGCGGACAGCTGGTGCTGATCGAGGCCATGGGCGGCGGTTTCACCTGGGGTTCGGCGCTGATCCGCTGGTGACGAGCGGCGGCGATTTTTCAGTCAATTTGTCATAAATCAACGTAAAATCAGGCCGGTTTGGTGCAATTCTGTCGCGAAACGGCAGTAGAGGATTGACCGGGCAGGACGGGACGCCTAGCGTCCATCGTCCGTATTGGCGAAGCGCAGCTGGCCTTGCCGCATGCGAATAACGCCTTGGAGGATAGTGATGGCGGGGCAAACGGTAACGCGCGCCGATCTGTGCGAAGCGGTCTACCAGAAGATCGGCTTGTCGCGGACGGAATCGTCGAAGCTCGTCGAGGCGGTGCTCGACGAGATCTGCGATGCGGTCGCGCGCGGCGAAAATGTGAAGTTATCCTCATTTGGTTCCTTCGTCGTGCGAGACAAAGGCGAACGAATCGGGCGTAATCCGAAGACCGGCGTTGAAGTGCCGATCGAACCGCGTCGCGTGATGGTGTTCAAGCCCTCCAACGTCATGAAGGCCCGCATCA
>JBKBRD010000201.1:0-231 GCA_046292405.1 Allobosea sp.
GCCCTTGCTCAGCGCGGCGCAGGGCAGGACGTTGACGATCGCCTTGTCACGGGCGCGGCGTTTGAGAAAATCGATGATGGCGGGGTCGTCGATCGGCGGATCGGTGTCGGGCCGGCAGACGATCGTCGTGACGCCGCCGGCTGCCGCGGCCTGCGAGCCGGTGCCCCGCGTCTCGCGGAATTCCGCGCCAGGCTCGCCCCGAAAGGCGCGCAGGTCGACCAGGCCAGGCGC
>JBKBRD010000201.1:241-6032 GCA_046292405.1 Allobosea sp.
TTCGGGCGGCTGCGGGGCCGGCTGGCTCCAGGAGACGTCCGCGATCAGCCCGCCGCGCAGCAGCAGCGCGCCGCGTTCCTGCCGCCCCGTCGCCGGGTCGAGCAGTTCGGCGTTGACGATCGCGAGGTCCTGATGATCAGCCATGGGTCCGTCAGACATTGGGCAGGTGCTGGGCGAGCGCGTCGAGCACGGCCATGCGCACGGCGACGCCCATCTCGACCTGCTCTCGGATCAGCGATTGCGCGCCGTCGGCGACCTCCGACGAGATCTCGACGCCGCGATTCATCGGGCCGGGGTGCATCACCAGCGCATCGGGCTGCGCGAGAGCGAGCTTTTCGCGGTCGAGCCCGAAATAGCGGAAATATTCCTTCGAGGACGGCACGAAGGCGCCGTGCATGCGCTCGAGCTGGAGGCGCAGCATCATCACGATATCAACGCCTTCCAAGCCTTTCGTCATGTCGGTGAAGACCTGCACGCCCATGCGCTCGATGCCGGAAGGCAGCAGCGTCGATGGCGCGATCAGCCGGACTTTGGCGCCGAGCGCGTTGAGCAGGATGATGTTGGAGCGGGCGACCCGCGAATGCAGGATGTCGCCGCAGATCGCCACCGTCAGCCCCATGATCCTGCCCTTGTTGCGGCGGATGGTCAGGGCGTCGAGCAGCGCCTGCGTCGGATGCTCATGGGCGCCGTCGCCGGCATTGACGACGGAGCAACCGACCTTGCGGGCGAGCAAATTGACCGCGCCCGCCGCCTGGTGGCGCACCACCAGAATATCCGGGCGCATGGCGTTGAGCGTCGCCGCCGTGTCGATCAGCGTCTCGCCCTTCTTCACCGAGGAGGAGGCGACGGACATGTTCATCACATCGGCGCCGAGACGCTTGCCGGCCAGTTCGAAGGAGGCCTGCGTCCGGGTGGACGGTTCGAAGAACAGGTTGATCTGGGTGCGGCCGCGCAGGGTCGCGGTCTTCTTCTCGACCTGCCGGGAGAGCGCGACATAGTCGTCCGCCCGGTCGAGCAGGGCCTCGATATCCAAATGGGACAACCCCTCGATGCCGAGGAGGTGGCGGTGCGGATAAAGCGGCGCTGGCGATGTCATTTGAAGCAGGGTGTTTAGGCGCGACTCGGACGCGGCGCAAGCGCGGTCATGGCGCAGGAAGAGCTTTTGCGAGCGGAAGCAACACGGATTGCAGCGCCTGAGACCCGCATTGTTCGACAGCCCTGATGAAGCGCCTATCGGCCGTCACCAGCGGACACCCTTCGATCATCGCCAGCGCCAGATAAAAGCAGTCGTAAGCCGGATGGTGCAACTCGGCCGCCAGCCGAAGCGCGTGGGGCATTAGTGGCGTCATCAATCTGAAGTCGATCGCGGACTGGCTCAACGCGAGGGCGCAGATCCTGACGCGCTCCTCATCAAGGTCGCCAAGCCGCTGCTTGGTGGCGAGCACATTGGCGAATTCCGGGATCAGCAGCTCCGGCGCCAGCAGACGATAGTGAACCGGTAGGGCCAGAGCCGCAGCCGTGTCACCCTCCTCCACAAACCATTTCACGACGACGCTGGTATCGATCACGCAGCGCATCAACGCGCTTCCGCGCGGGAAAGGCGCAGCACCTCCTCGGTCGCGGTTTGAGGATGGCTTGCTGTGTATTCCCGTACTTTCGCCGCCAGTTCCAGAAATGAAGCTCCGGGTTCCGGTTTGAGCGCTGCTGCCAAGATCGCGCGGTGCTCCGCCTCCACCGAGCGTTGGTTCTCCGCCGCCCGGCGTTTCAGACGGAGAACGAGGTCGTCGTCGAGGTTACGAACGTGAAGACTGCGAGGCACGATCCCACTCCTGTCGAACGCTAGCAATGATAGCACATGGCGCGAGACCCCGTCGACATTGGCGCAACAGCGGCGGAGTTTGACAAGCGCCGTGGGCTTACCCACTTTCACGCCCCTACCCGAACCGCTATCAACCGCCGCAAGCCCTATGCGTCCGGCCGGCACGATCGTGCAGGCAACGGCATTGTCCATTTGAGATCGAACGCCCCATGAAGCTCCTCGTCGTCGAGTCGCCGGCCAAGGCCAAGACGATCAACAAATATCTCGGTTCCGACTATGAGGTCGTGGCCTCCTTCGGGCATATCCGCGACCTGCCGGCCAAGGACGGCTCGGTCGATCCCGAAGACGATTTCAAGATGCTCTGGGAAATCGAGGGCCGCGGCGCCAAGCAGGTCGCCGAGATCGTCAGGGCGCTGAAGGGCGCCGAGAAGCTGATCCTCGCCACCGACCCGGACCGCGAGGGCGAGGCGATTTCCTGGCATGTGCTGGAGGCGCTGAACCAGAAGCGGGCGCTGAAAGGCATTCCGGTCGAGCGCGTGACCTTCAACGCCGTCACCAAGGACGCGGTGCAAAAGGCGCTGGCCAATCCGCGCCAGGTCGACCAGGCGCTGGTCGACGCCTATCTCGCCCGCCGGGCGCTCGACTATCTCGTCGGCTTCACGCTGTCGCCGGTGCTGTGGCGCAAGCTGCCGGGCGCCCGCTCGGCCGGCCGGGTGCAATCGGTGGCGCTGCGCATCGTCTGCGACCGCGAGCGCGAGATCGAGGCGTTCCGGGCGCGGGAATACTGGTCGCTGGTGGCGACGCTGGCGACCGGCAAGGGCGCCGAGTTCGAAGCGCGGCTGGTCGGCGCCGACGGCAAGAAGATTTCGAGGCTCGATATCGGCGCCGGCGACGAGGCCAGGGCCTTCAAGGCGGCGCTGGAGGCGGCGGCTTTCGCGGTCTCGAATGTCGAGGCCAAGCCGGTCAAGCGCCACCCTCACCCGCCCTTCCAGACCTCGACGCTGCAGCAGGAGGCCTCGCGCAAGCTCGGCATGGCCCCGGCGCGGGCGATGCAGGTGGCGCAGCGGCTCTATGAGGGCGTCGATATCGGCGGCGAGACCGTCGGTCTGATCACCTATATGCGGACCGACGGCGTCGACATGGACCCGAGCGCCATCACGGCGGCACGCAGCGTGATCGGCAAGGAGTTCGGCGACCGCTATGTCCCGAATGCGCCGCGCAAATACACGGTGAAGGCCAAGAACGCGCAGGAGGCCCACGAGGCCATCCGCCCGACCGATCTCGGGCGCCTGCCGGCCATGGTCGCGCGCCACCTCGAACCCGAGCAGGCCAAGCTCTACGAGCTGATCTGGACCCGCACCATCGCCAGCCAGATGGAGTCGGCGGAGATGGAGCGCACCAGCGTCGACATCGCCGCCACGGTCGCCGGGCGCAACCTCGAACTGCGCGCCAGCGGCCAGGTCGTGCTCTTCGACGGGTTCCTGAAGCTCTATCAGGAAGGCCGCGACGATGAGGAGGACGAGGACAGCAAGAAGCTGCCGGCGATGAAGGCCGGCGATCCGCTGGAGAAGCGCGCCATCGCCGCCGACCAGCATTTCACCGAGCCGCCGCCGCGCTATTCCGAGGCGAGCCTGGTCAAGCGCATGGAAGAGCTCGGCATCGGCCGGCCCTCGACCTATGCCGCGACGCTCTCGACCCTGCGCGACCGCGAATATGTGCGCATCGAGAAGAAGCGGCTGGTGCCCGAGGACAAGGGCATGCTGGTCACCGCCTTCCTTGAGAGCTTCTTCAAGCGCTATGTCGAGTTCGACTTCACCGCGAACCTCGAAGAGAAGCTCGACCGCGTCTCCAACGCCGAGATCGACTTCAAGGTGGTGCTGCGCGAATTCTGGGAAGAGTTCACCCGCGCCATCGGCGAAACCAAGGATCTGCGCGTCACCGAGGTGCTGGAGGCGCTAAACGGCGTGCTCGGCGCCCATGTCTTCCCGACGCGTGAGGATGGCGGCGATCCCCGCTCCTGCCAGGTCTGCGGCACGGGAACGCTCTCGCTCAAGCTCGGCAAGTTCGGCGCATTCGTCGGCTGCTCCAACTATCCCGAATGCCGCTACACCAGGCCCCTCACCGTCTCCGCCGCCGATGGCGAGGCGACGGCCGAGGGCGGCCAGGGCGCGCCGGGCGTGCGCATTCTCGGCAAGGACCCTGTCACCGAGCAGGAGGTGACGCTGCGCGACGGGCGCTTCGGGCCCTATGTCCAGCTCGGCGAGGGCGAGAAACCCAAGCGCTCGAGCCTGCCCAAGGGCATGAGTCCCGGCGATGTCTCGCTGGAGAAAGCGCTGGCGCTGCTCTCGCTGCCGCGCGAGGTCGCCAGACATCCCGAAAGCGGCGAGCCGATCCTGGTCGGCATCGGCCGCTACGGGCCTTATGTCCAGCATGGCAAGACCTATGCGAATATCGACAAGGATGACGATATCCTGGCGCTCGGCGGCAACCGCGCCATCGACCTGATCGTCGCCAAGGAGAGCGGCGGCGGCGGGCGGCGTTTCGGCGGCGGGGCCGCCGTGCCCGGTCGCGAGCTGGGCGAGCACCCCGCCGGCGGCGCGCTGGTCGTGCGGGCGGGCAAATACGGGCCTTACGTCAATTGGGGCAAGGTCAACGCGACCCTGCCGAAGTCGCTGGCGCAGGATGCGATCACGCTCGAACAGGCGGTCGAACTGGTCAACGCCAAGGCCGAAAGCAGCGGCGTGAAGGGCGGCGGCAAGACCAAGCCGAAGGCTCCGCCCAAGCCGAAGGCGGCCGCCAAGCCGGCTGAGAAGGCTCCCGCCAAAGCCAAGGCTCCGGCAAAGCCCAAGGCCGCCGCGAAGCCCAAGGCTGCGGCCAAAGCTGCGGCCAAGCCGAAAGCCGCCGCCAAGGCCTGAGGCGCAGCGCCGCCATGAAAATCCTCGTCGTCGCCTGTCACCCACTCGATGACAGTTTTCACCAGGCGGTGCGGGCGCGGGCTCTCGCCGGGCTGGCCAAGGCCGGGCACGAAGTGCGGCTGATCGACCTCTATGCCGAGCGCTTCGATCCGGTGCTGAGCGCCGATCAGCGGCGGCGCTATCACGACGCCGGCGTCAACGAGCAAGGCGTCGAGCCGCATCTCGATGCGCTGCGCTGGTGCGAGGGGCTGGTCTTCGTCTACCCGACCTGGTGGTACGGGCAGCCCGCCATCCTGAAGGGCTGGCTCGACCGCGTCTGGGTGCCGCACGCGACCTTCGCCATGCCGTCGGGCAATAAGCCGATCGGCCGCGTTCTGACCAATATCCGGCTCATCGCCGCGGTCTCGACGCTGGGCGCGCCTTGGTGGTGGTGGGAGCTGGCGATGTTCGCGCCCGGTAGGCGCGTGCTGCTGACGGGCCTCGGCGTGCTCTGTCATCCGCGCTGCCGCAAGCTCTGGCTCGCGCTGCACAAGATCGACACCGCGAGCGAGCGGCAACGCCTGGCGTTTCTCGAGCGCGTGGAGCGGAGGCTGGCGACCATCGCCTGAGCGGCGGGCGCATGCGTGCAGCGAACTACAGACTGTCGTGCTTCCATGCTCCATTGCAGGCTGCTGGATGACGGCACAAGAAACAGTGGGAGCAGTCGCATGGAGATTATCGGTTTTGTCGGCCTTGGACGCATGGGCAGGCCCATGGCCTCCAATATGTGCCGCAAGGGCTTCAGGCTCGTGGTGCACGACATCAACGGCGAGGCGGTGAAGGAGCTGGAATCGCTGCAGGCGCGGGCGGGCGATTCGGTGGCGGATGTCGCCGGCCAGTCGGACATCATCGTCACCATGCTGCCGAATTCGGCCGTGGTGCAGGAGGTCGTGGCCGGCGCCGAGGGCATTCTTGCGAACGCCAGGCCGGGCAGCCTGATCATGGATATGAGCACGGTCGATCCGCTGCTGACCGACGCCCTGGCGAAACAGGCGCAGGCCAAGGGCATCGCCTATGT
>JBKBRD010000202.1:0-6011 GCA_046292405.1 Allobosea sp.
TTGCTGCTCGGCCTGCCGGGAGACAACACCCACGCCAATTTCGCCGAGGCCAACCGCGCCTTCTGGCGCCAGACGGCGATCCCGCTGGTGCGGCGCAGCGCCCAGTCTCTGGCGCAATGGCTCGGCCCCGCCTTCGGCGGCGCACTGACGCTGGAGCCCGATCTCGACGCCATCGAGGCGCTGGCGCAGGAGCGGGAATCGCTCTGGCGGCGGGTGGGGGCGGCCGATTTCCTCAGTTCCAACGAGAAACGCGAAGCGGTCGGCTATGGCCGCCGCGACCCGGAGAAAGGGACCACCGCATGAATGCGATCGAACAGATCATCACCGCTTTCGTCGGCCGCGCCGATGTCGGCCATCTCGGCCTGCTGCTCTGGGCCCTCGCGGCCTCGTTCTTCGCGATGCTGTCGCTGCGCGAACTCACGGCGGCAAACCGGCGCTTCGACGATTTCGTCCGCGAACTCAACCGCTTCAACGCACGTCAGGAAGGAGAGCAAGCATGACGCGTTCCGGCAAGACAGGCCCGGCCTCGCCCGCTGCGCAGGGGCGGGGCGGCAAGCGCGCGGCAGGGACCGGCGGCAGCCGCCAGCCGCAGGCCTGCCGCGAGGTGTTCGGCCGCTTCGTCAGCACCTTGTCGCGGCTCGAGAGCGGCAAGCCCGCGCCGCAGCCGCGGAAGGACGGCAACCGATGAATGCCCGGCCGGCTGCTCACCCCTTCGCCTGCGAGTCCAAGTTCCTGGCGCAGCCGCCGCGCTCCGTCCGCCAGGACGGGCTGTTCGAAGGCTATGCCAGCCTGTTCCGCATCGCCGATCTCGGCAAGGACGTGGTCGAGCCCGGCGCTTTCCGCGAGAGCCTGCTCCGGCGCGGACCGGCTGGCGTCAAGCTGCTGTGGCAGCACGATCCGGCCGAGCCGATCGGCCGCTGGCTCAGCCTGGCCGAGGATGCGCGCGGGCTGTTCGTGCGCGGCCAGCTGTCGCTGGCCGTGGCGCGCGCTCGCGAGATCCACGCATTGATGCGCGAGGGGGCGGTGGACGGGTTGTCCATCGGCTTCCGCCCGGAACGCGCCCGCACCGAGCCCCGCACCGGGCTGCGCCGGCTCGAACGCGTCGATCTCTGGGAGATCTCGCTCGTCACCTTTCCGATGCTGCCGCAGGCCCGCGTCAGCGCCGTCAAGGCGCTGCCGGGCGCGGCTGCGCCGGTTCACGCCTGACCCTCTTCACCCCAGGAGACATCATGACCACCCTGACCCAAGCTCCCGAAACCAAGGCCGCGGGCGGAGACCTGTCGCTCGCCTTCGAAGACCTGCGCTACACGCTCGAAAGCTATCGCCTCAGCAACGACCAGCGCCTGGCCGAGATGGAGACGCGCCGCGGCGTCGATCCGCTGACCGAGGAGAAGATGGCGCGCATGGACGCTGCGCTTGACGAGGCCAAATCCCGGCTCGACCGGCTGACGCTCGACCGCGCCCGCCCGGCGCTGGGCCAGGATGGACCGGGCGATCCGCAGATCGCCGAGCACAAGGCGGCCTTCGCGAGCTATATCCGCAGCGGCGAGGCCGGCGGGCTGAAGCGGCTCGAGGCCAAGGCGCTGTCGGCCGGGTCCGGCCCCGACGGCGGCTATCTCGCCCCCGCGACGGTCGAGGCCGAGATCCTGCGCCGACTGTCTTCGGTCTCCCCGATCCGCAGTCTCGCTTCCGTTCGCACCATCTCGTCGGGCGTTTACAAGAAGGTCTATTCCACCGGCGGCCCCGCCTCGGGCTGGGTTGCGGAAACGGCGGCGCGCCCGCAGACCGGCTCGCCGGTGCTGGCCGAGCTCGCTTTCCCGGCGATGGAGCTCTACGCCATGCCGGCCGCGACCCAGACGCTGCTCGACGACGCCATCGTCAATATCGACCAATGGATCGCCGAGGAGGTGGAAACCGCCTTCGCCGAGCAGGAGGGCGCGGCTTTCGTGGCCGGTGACGGCGTCGACAAGCCCAAGGGCTTCCTGGCCTATCCGGTCGCGCCTGACGCCAATTGGAGCTGGGGCTCGATCGGCGTGCTCAACACCGGCGTCGCCGGCGGTTTCGCAGCCGCCAACCCGTCCGACATCCTCGTCGATCTCGTCTATGCGCTGAAGGCCGGTTATCGCCAGAACGCCAGCTTCGTGATGAACCGCAAGACCCAGGCGCTGGTCCGCAAGTTCAAGGACGCCAGCGGCCATTACCTCTGGCAGCCGCCGGCCTCGGCCGGCGCCGCCGCGACGCTGATGGGTTTTCCGCTGGCCGAAGCCGAGGAGATGCCCAACGTCGCCGCCAACGCGCTGGCTCTCGCCTTCGGCGATTTCCGGCGCGGCTATCTCGTGGTCGACCGGGCGGGCGTGCGCGTCCTGCGCGATCCCTATTCCGCCAAGCCCTATGTGCTGTTCTACACGACCAAGCGCGTCGGCGGCGGGGTGCAGGATTTCGCTGCGATCAAGGCGCTGCGCTTCGCGGCCTGAGCAGCCGCTAGCGCGAGAACCACCAGCTATAGCTGGCGGGCGGCTGGGCGCTTTCGTCCGGCCGCCCATCCGCGCCGAAGGCCAGCAGCCGGGCGCTCGCCTGGTTGATCCAGCTGCGATGCTCGTTGATCGGCGTGATCGCGGTGAAGCCGCCGCAGATGCGACGGGCCGACGCATTCAGCGGCCCGCTCGACCAGCTGACGATGCCGACGAGATCGCGCGAGCCGGCGCCGCCGCGCAGGATCGGCCCGCCGGAATCGCCCCGGCAGGCGCCGGCGCCCGGCGTCTCGCCGCGGCCCTGCCGGTCGACGGCCACCTTGACCGTGTTGGCGGTGGTGTAATTGCCGGCATTGACCAGCCTGACCTCGCGCAGCCGCCGCGCGGTCTTCTTGTTGTCTTCGACGCCGAGGCCGAAGCCGGCCATGGTGACGTCCTCGCCCTGCCAAAGGCCGCCGCCAAGCGTCAACGGCTCGATGTCGCGGGGCAGGGGCGCCGAGAGTTTCAACAGAGCAAGGTCCGCCCCCGGCTGGGTTCGTGGCGTCGTGCCGGGCACGAAGCTCGGATGCGGCAGCACGGCGGTCACGGCGTGGCGGCGGACCTTGAAGCGCGGATCGAGGCTGACGACGCTGACGGAGCCGCCGCCCATCAGGCAATGCGCCGCCGTCAGCACCAGCTCCGGCGCGATCACCGCGCCCGAGCAGAGCTCGCCCTGGCTGGTTTCGACGCGCAAGGTCGATGCCCTGACGCCGGACGCGTCGCGGCTGGGCGTCCCGCCCACCACGGCGAAAGCCGGCGAGGCGGCGACGCATAAGGCTGCTGCGAAAGCGAGGGCGCGGGTCTTCATGAGGGAAACCGGTTGCGAAGCACACGGTACAATATGGTTTCGGGCGCGCCAGTCCAGCATTTCGATCAGCGCGGCGTCGACCAGCGCGCGCTTTCGCCCCAGGCCGAGACGGTCTTGTCGATCCAGCTCCGCTGCGGCGCGACGAGCACGCCCTGGCTCAGCAGGCCGCATTTGCGACCGGACGGGCCTGTCGACCAGCTCGACACCGCCACGACCTCGCCGGCGTCCGAGACCATCGGGCCGCCGGAATCGCCCTGGCACGCGCCGCCGCCCGGCTTGCCGGCCTGGGCCCAGATCAGCAATCGGCCGGGTCCATAGGGCTCGACGGCGGCCAGCGCGATCGAGCGATACGTGCCGGTGCTCGTCGCCTCGCCCTCCCGGCTGACGCCATAGCCGGTCAGGGTGACGCTCGATCCGAGCCGGGGCAATCCGCCATCCAGCAAGGTTGCGGGGGTGAAACGCTGCGGCAGCGGCGCGGCCATGCGCAGCAGCGCCATGTCGATCGACCGGCGGCGGGCGGCGATGGCCTCGCCATCATAGCCGGGGTGCAGCGTCACGCTGGCGGGCGGGATCAGCACCGGCGCGCTGGCGCCGTCCTTCCAGTGAACGCGCACATCCGTGCCCCCGGACACGCAATGGGCCGCGGTGAGGATGGCGCGGGGCGACAGCACGATGCCGGTGCAGACGCCGCCACGGGCGTTCAGCACCATCAGCGTCGAGGCCTCGACCGGGCCGCCATCGCGCCCGCCGATCACGGCGAGGGCGGGGCTGGCCGGCAAGATCGCCGCCAAGGCGAGGGCCGCCGCAGTCACCCAATGTCCAACGCGCATCGCCGCTCCTTCAAGCCTGGGACGCGCTGATAGCGCGCCTGTCGCACGAACTGAACCGAAAACGCGGAGACATCATGACGCCGCTCGCCCTGACACCGCCGGCCACCGAGCCGGTGTCGCTCGCCGAAGCCAAAATCTTCCTGCGTCTCGACCAGGATCATGAGGATACGCTCCTCGCCACGCTGATCACCGCAGCGAGGCTGATGGTCGAAGCCGCCTCCGGCCGCATGCTGATCGAGCAGGGCTGGCGCATCGTGCTGGATCGCTGGCCGCAGCACGGCGAAATCCGCCTGCCGCTGTCTCCTGTCTTGTCGATCGCGGCGGCGCGCGTCTACGACGCGCTGGGCGCGGCGCGGCCGGTCGCGCCGGACTCGCTGGCGCTCGATGTCCAGGCCGATCCGCCGCTCATCCGCGTCACCGGCGAAGTCCCGGAAATCGGCCGCGACCGCGGCGCCATCGAGATCGACCTGCGCGTCGGATACGGCGCGTCGGCGAGCCAGGTCCCGGCGCTGTTGCGCCAGGCCGTGCTGATGCTGGCCGCGCGCTGGTTCGAGCAGCGCGGCGACGTCGTCGGCCGCGACGCCGCCGCGCTGCCGACCGCGATCATGGCGCTGGTCGCGCCGTTTCGCCGCGCGAGGTTGTGAACCATGGCCGGTCGTGATCGAGAGGGCGTGTCGGCGATGCGCCGGCGCCTGCTGCTGGAGGCCCCGGTCGAAACCTCCGATGGGCTGGGCGGGACCCGGTCGAGCTATCGGCAGGTCGCGGCGCTCTGGGCCCAGGTCGAATGGGTGTCGGGGCTCGAGCGCTGGCGCGAGGGCAGGCCCGAGCAGATCGGCACGCATCGCATCACCCTGCGCTGGCGCGCCGGAATCGACGCCAGCCAGCGCTTCCGCGACGGCGAGCGGATTTACGCCATCCGCGCGCTCGGCGATCCCGATGGCGGCCGCCGCCGCCTCGTCTGCCTGGCCGAGGAGATGTCCCGATGAGCGACGCCATTCTCGCCCTGCGCGCGGCGGTGCAGACCCTGCTGGAGCGCGATGCGGCACTCTCAAATCTAATCGGTCCCGGCCGCATTTACGACGAGGCGCCGCGCGCCGCCCGCGGCGTCTATGCGGTGCATGGCGAGGTCGAGGCGCGCGACTGGTCGACCGGCAGCGACACTGGCTGCGAGCAGGATGTGTCCCTCGTCGTCTGGGCCGGCGACAGCGGCAGTGTCCGACTGGCCCTGGAGGCGGCCGCGCTGATCGCGCTCGCGCTCGACGAGGCGCGGCCGGCGCTTTCCGGCCACCGGCTGGTCGATCTGCGCTGGCGCTCGAGCCGCCTGGCGCGGGAACCGAAGACGGGGCTCGCCTCCGTCACGCTGCGCTTTCGCGCGGTGACCGAGCGGCTCTGACCATCACCGAGGAGAAGCCGATGTCGGCGCAAAGAGGCAAGGATCTGCTGCTGAAGGCGGCGGATGAAACGGGCGCGTTCGTCACGGTCGCCGGGCTGCGCGCCCGGCAGATCGCGTTCAACGCGGAAGCGGTGGATGTCACCCACGCCGAATCGGTCGGGCGCTGGCGCGAATTGCTGGCGGGCGCAGGCGTTCGCCGGGCCAGCATCAGCGGCGCGGGCCTGTTCAAGGACGAGGCTTCGGACAGGCTGGTCCGGCAGATCTTCTTCGACGGCGCGATCCGCAACTGGCAGGTCGTGGTGCCAGATTTCGGGCTCGTCCAGGGCGCTTTCCAGCTTTCGAGCCTGGAATATCGCGGCGACCACGCCAGCGAAGTGACATTCGACCTGTCGCTGGATTCAGCCGGTCCGCTCACCTTCACAGCCAGCTGAGGAGAAGCTGATGGTCAATCGTCACAGGGGCGAGGCCCC
>JBKBRD010000203.1:0-3836 GCA_046292405.1 Allobosea sp.
GGCAGGCCGGCGGATCTCCGTCCGGCCTGCCGTTTTCCGCGTGAGTAGGCTAGGGTTCGAGCATGCGACTCCTGATCGTCGAAGATGACTCCGAGGCTGCGGCCTACCTGACCAAGGCTTTCCGCGAGGCCGGCCATGTCGCCGATCACGCGGCCGATGGCCTCGAAGGCTACGCCATGGCCGAAGGCGGCGGCTATGACGTGCTCGTGGTCGACCGCATGCTGCCGCGCCTCGACGGGCTGTCGCTGATCCGCTCCCTGCGCGAGCAGAACGATGCGACGCCTGCGCTGATCCTGTCGGCGCTGGCGCAGGTCGATGACCGCGTGAAGGGCCTTCGGGCCGGCGGCGACGATTATCTCCCCAAGCCCTACGCATTTTCCGAGCTGCTCGCCCGCGTCGAAGTGCTGTCGCGCCGCCGCGCCGCCCCGGCCTCCGAGCCGACGACCTATCGCGTCGGCGATCTCGTGCTCGACCGGCTGGCGCACCGCGTCACCCGCGGCGATGGCGAAATCCTGCTGCAGCCGCGCGAGTTTCGCCTGCTCGAATATCTGATGAAGCATGCCGGCCAGGTGGTGACGCGCACCATGCTGCTGGAGAATGTCTGGGACTATCATTTCGACCCGCAGACCAATGTCATCGACGTCCATGTCAGCCGATTGCGCGCAAAGGTCGACAAGGGTTTCGAGCATCCGATGATCCACACCATCCGCGGCGCGGGATATATGGTCCGTGACGCAAGCCGCTGAGCCCGTGGCGAGGCGCGGCAAGCGCCGGCATATCCTGCCCACGCTCTTTCGCACGACGGCGTTCAAGCTGACGGCGGTCTATCTCGTCGTCTTCGCGCTCTTCGCCGGTTTCGTGCTGGGCTATGTCGCCTGGAACGCCAGGCGCCTGCTCGACGACCAGATCCGCTCGACCATCGACGCCGAGATCCAGGGGCTCGCGGAGCAGCAGCGCCTGGGCGGGATCAGGCGGCTGGTCAATGTCATCGAGCGGCGTTCGCGCGGGCCCGGCGCCTCGCTTTATCTGGTCACCACGCCGATCGGGGAGCGCATCGCCGGCAATATCGAGGCGCTGCCGCCGGGCGCGCTCGACCGGCCGGGAGAGAGCGAGATCGAGTATTCGCGCACCAGCGAGGGGCTGGATACGCCGAGCCGCGCCATGGTGCGGGTCTTCATCATGCCGGCGGGCTTCCGCCTGCTGGTCGGCCGCGACCTCGAGGAGCGCGAGCGGCTGGGCGTCGTCATCCGCCGCGCCGCCGGCTGGTCGCTGCTGCTCGTCGTCGTGCTCGGCTGCTTCGCCAGCTGGTTCGTGGCGCGACGCGTGCTCAAGCGCATCGACGGCATGACCGAAACCGCTCAGACCATCATGGCCGGCGACCTGAAAGGGCGCCTCGCCATCGATGGCACGGGAGACGAACTCGACCGGCTGGCCGATAATCTCAACGCCATGCTCGACCGGATCGGCGAGCTGATGGCCGGCATGCAGCAGGTCTCGGACAATATCGCCCATGACCTCAAGACGCCGCTGACGCGGCTGCGCAACCGGGCCGAGGAGGCGCTTCGCACGGCGACGACGCCCGAGGCGCTGCGCGCCGCGCTGGACGGCTCGATCGATGAGGCCGACAACCTGATCCGCGTCTTCAACGCCCTGCTGATGATCGCGCGGCTCGAGACCGGGCGCATCAGCGACTCCATGTCCGAGCTTGACCTGTCGGATATCGTCGCGGGGCTGGCCGAGCTCTACGAGCCGCTGGCCGAAGAAGCCGGGCTCACTCTGCGCACGCAGATCGCGCCGGGCCTGCGCGTCGCCGGCAATCGCGAGCTCATCGGACAGGCGCTCGCCAATCTCATCGACAACGCGCTGAAATACGGCGTTCCCATCGGCGAGGCCGCCGCGGAGGTCGTGGTGTCCGCCCAGGCGCGCGACCGCGCAGTCGAGCTCTCCGTCGCCGATCACGGACCGGGCATTCCCGAGGCGGATCGCAGCCGGGTGCTGGAGCGCTTCGTGAGGCTCGACCAGAGCCGCAGCAAGCCCGGCTTCGGCCTCGGGCTCTCGCTTGCCGTCGCCGTGGTCAGGCTGCATGGCGGCCAGCTCAGGCTGGAGGAGAACAACCCCGGCCTGCGCGTCGTCATGGTGCTTCCCGGCCCGCTGCAGAGCGCCTTGCCCGGCCAACAGCCTGTGGACATGCACGCCCCGGCGACGGCCCCGCTCTCGACAGCGGTCGTCAAGCCTGCTGGGCTCGAACGGGCCTGACGGCCAGGCGCTCGCCGGCGCGGACAGGGCCGGCGCGCAAGGCGGCGCGGCGAAGGGTGCAAGACCATGCTGGGACGGCTTTCCGATCGGCTGAACGCGGCGCCCGTCCTGCCCGCGCGCGTCAAGGCCGAGACGCTCGTCGCCCGTGAGCTGATCGAGCGGCTGCGCGACGAGGCGGCGGCGGCGGCGTTGCGGGCCCTTCTGAGCGAGCGACCCGCCGCGCATGCGCTGGTGGCCGGGCTGCTCGCGCACGCGCCCTTCCTCACGCAGATCATGCGCCAGAACCCGGAGATGCTGCTCGCGGCGCTGGACGAGCCGCCGGAGGCGCGGCGCGACGCGCTGCTGGCCGAGACGCTCGCATCCGGCGGCGATGGCGTCGAGACAGCCGAGCTGATGCGCCTGCTGCGAAAGTTTCGCCAGGCCATGGCGCTGCTGGTCGCACTTGCCGATATCGGCGGCGTCTGGGATGTCGAGACGGTGACGCAGGCCTTGACCGCGACCGCCGACGCCGCAGTGCGGCTGGCGGCGGAGCATGCGCTGCGCCAGCAGGCGGCGCTGGGCCGGATCCAGCTCTCCGATCCCGCCCAGCCGGGACTGGGCTCGGGCCTGGTCGTGCTGGCGCTCGGCAAGCACGGGGCGGGCGAGCTGAACTACTCTTCCGACATCGACATCGTCGTCTTCTTCGACCCCGCTGCGGCCGAGGCGGCGGGCGTGGCCGAACCCACCAGCTTCTTCGTCAAGCTGACGCAGCTGATGGCCCGGATCATCCAGGAGCGCACGCCCGACGGCTATGTCTTCCGCGTCGATCTGCGGCTGCGGCCCGACCCGGCCTCGACCCATGTCGCGGTGTCCTTGCCCAGCGCCTATTCCTATTACGAGACGGTCGGGCAGAACTGGGAGCGCGCGGCCATGATCAAGGCCCGCCCGATCGCGGGCGACATCGCGCTCGGCCAGGCTTTTCTCAAAGATCTCGCCCCGTTCATCTGGCGCAAATATTTCGACTTCGCGACCATCGCCGATATCCACGCGATGAAGCGCCAGATCCAGACGGTGAAGGGCCATGAAACCATCGCCGTTGCCGGGCATAACGTGAAACTCGGGCGCGGCGGCATTCGCGAGATCGAGTTCTTCGTGCAGACGCAGCAATTGGTCTTCGGCGGGCGTCGCCCGGCGCTGCGCGGGCCGCGCACGCTCGACATGCTCGGCGAACTGACCAGCGAGGGCTGGATCACCCCCAAGGCCCGCGACGAGCTGAGCGCCTGCTACCGGCTGCTGCGCACCATCGAGCACAGGCTGCAGATGCGCCATGACGAGCAGACGCAGACCCTGCCCAAGGCGGCGGCCGATCTCGAGGCCTTCGCCCGCTTCTGCGGCTATCCTTCCACGGCAGCCTTCGGCAAGGCGCTGACCGCCTGCGCCAGGACTGTCGAAGGGCATTACGCCCTGCTGTTCGAAGAAGGGCCGAGCCTGGCCGCCGAGGCCGGCACGCTCAGCTTCACCGGACAGGATCTCGACCCGGAGACGCTGGAGACGCTGCGCAAGCTCGGCTTCCGCGACCCGAAGACGGCGGCGGAGACCGT
>JBKBRD010000203.1:3846-5982 GCA_046292405.1 Allobosea sp.
CGGCTGGCATTTCGGCCGGCGCGCCGCCGTGACCAGCGCCCGCGCCCGCGAGGTTCTGACTGAGCTGACGCCGGCGCTGCTCGTCGCGCTGGGCCGCACGCTCGATCCCGACGGGGCGCTCGCCCATCTCGACAACGCCTTCGTCCGCATGCCGGCGGCTGTCGAACTGCTGACGCTGCTGCGCTCGCATGACCGGCTGCTGACGATCTTCGCCGATATTCTGGGCAGCTCGCCACGTCTGGCGCGCGTCGCCTCCATGCATCCGCACGTGCTCGACGGCATCATCGACCCGGCCTTCACCTCGGCGACGCTCGACGTCGCGGCGAAGACGCGGCGGATCCGCTCTTTCGTCGGGACGCCGCCGCCCAGCGTCGAGGATGGGCTCGACCGGCTGCGCGACGCCGCCCGCCAGGAGAATTTCCTGGTCGGCGCGCGGCTGCTTTCGGGCGTCTACGACGCGCACCGCGCGGGCGAGGCTTATTGCGCCGTGGCCGAGGCCTGCCTGCGCATCGCCTATGACGACACGCATGCCGCCTTCGTCGCCGATCACGGCCTCATCGCGGGCGGGCAGATCGTCGTGCTCGGCCTCGGCCGTCTCGGGGCGGGCGAACTCACCCCCTCATCCGATCTCGATCTGATCCTGCTTTACGACCGGCCCGCCGACGCCGAGCCCAGCGACGGCCGTCGCGCCCTCGACCCGGTTACCTGGCATATCCGCTTCACGCAGCGCCTCGTCGCGGCGCTGACCGTGCCGACGCGCCGCGGCACGCTCTATCAGGTCGACATGCGGCTGCGCCCCTCCGGCAACAAGAGCCCGGTGGCGACGCAGTTCGCCGGGTTCGAGGCCTATCACCAGGGCGAGGCCGAGATCTGGGAGGAGATGGCGCTGACCCGGGCGCGCGTCATCCTCGGCGACGCCGATCTGGCGCAGCGGGCGCGGCAAGCCATCGCCGCGATTTTGCGGCGCGCGCGCAGGCCGGCGACGGTGGCCGCCGCCGTGCTCGACATGCGCAGCCTGATCGCCCGCGAAAAGGGCGAGAGCGACGCCTGGGATCTGAAGCTGGCGGCGGGCGGGCTGACCGATCTCGATTTTCTGGCGCAGTTCCTGGTTCTGGCCCATGCGGCGCAGCATCCGCAGCTGCTTGCGCCCGACACCGGCGCGGTCCTGCGCGCCGCCCGCGCGGCCGGGCTTCTGAGCCCGGAGGATGCCGGCTTCCTCGACGAGGCCTATGCGCTGATCGGGGCCGTGCAGCTCTGGCAGCGCTTCACCCTGGATGAGGGAGCGGAGGCGGGCGCCATCCCGCCCCGCGTCCTCACCCGCATCGCAACGGCGGTGGGGCGGCCCGACGCGAAGGTGTTGAAGGCGGAGCTCGACGAGCTGCGCAGCGGCGTCCGCGCGCGTTTCCTCAGAATTTTGGGCGTCGCCCGCAAGAGCTGACGAAACGGCGGCCCCTCGCGCTCGGCGATCTCCCGGAACGTCGCGCTCAGGCCGCCTTGGCTAACGGGGTCGTGCTGAGGCCCAGCGGCAGATGCACCATCACGATGGTGCCGGCGCCGATGGCGGAGCGCAGCCGCAGCGAGCCGCCATGCAGCTCCGCCAGCGAGCGGGCGATGGCGAGGCCGAGCCCCGAGCCCTTGTAGCTGCGGGTCAGGTCGCCTTCCACCTGCTCGAAGGGGCGGCCGATCCGGTCGATCTTCTCCTTGGGGATGCCGATGCCGGTATCCTCGACGAAGATGTTCAGCGCGCCCGGCACCTGCCGCATGCGGATGGCGATATCGCCGCCCTCGGGCGTGAACTTGACGGCGTTGTCGAGGAGATTGCCCAGGATCTGGTAGAGCGCATGCGGATCGGCCTTGATCTGCACGTCGCGCGGCCCCTCGACCGTCAGCTTGAGCTGCTTGCGGTCGATCTCGTCATGGACCTTGCGGACGGCCTCGTCGACGACGAGGCTGATGGCGACGTCGGATTTCTCAAGCCGCAGGCGGCCGGACTCGATGCGCGACATGTCGAGGATGTCGTTGATGACGCCGAGCAGATAGCCGCCGCTCGAGCGGATATCGCGGACGTAATCGAGGTATTTGTCGCAGCCGAGGCTGCCGAACAGCCCGTTCTCCATGATTTCGGAGAAGCCGATG
>JBKBRD010000204.1:0-5966 GCA_046292405.1 Allobosea sp.
CTTGCGGGCGATCAGGCTCACCGCCTCGTCGGTGAAGGTGAGCTCGGTGTCCTCCATCTCGAACAGGCGCTGATACTGCTTCACCAGCGCGTTCTTGGGTTCGGTCAGGATGGTCTTGAGCGCCGCCTCGTCGAGATCCTCGAGCGTCGCCAGCACCGGCAGGCGGCCGACGAATTCGGGGATCAGGCCGAATTTCAGCAGATCCTCGGGCTCGACCTCGCGGAAGATCGCGCCGGTGCGACGGTCATCTGGCGCCTTCACGCTGGCGCCGAAGCCGATCGACGTGCCCTTGCCGCGGCTCGAGATGATCTTGTCGAGACCGGCGAAGGCGCCGCCGCAGATGAACAGGATGTTGGTGGTGTCGACCTGCAGGAACTCCTGCTGCGGATGCTTGCGCCCGCCCTGCGGCGGCACGGAGGCGACGGTGCCTTCCATGATCTTCAGCAGCGCCTGCTGCACGCCCTCGCCCGAGACGTCACGGGTGATCGAGGGATTGTCCGACTTGCGGCTGATCTTGTCGATCTCGTCGATATAGACGATGCCGCGCTGCGCCCGCTCGACATTGTAGTCGGAGGCCTGCAGCAGCTTGAGGATGATGTTCTCGACATCCTCGCCGACATAGCCGGCCTCGGTCAGCGTCGTCGCGTCGGCCATGGTGAAGGGCACGTCGAGGATGCGGGCGAGCGTCTGCGCGAGCAGCGTCTTGCCCGAGCCCGTCGGCCCGATCAGCAGGATGTTGGACTTCGCCAGCTCGACGTCATTGTGCTTCGTCGCATGCGACAGCCGCTTGTAATGGTTGTGGACGGCGACCGACAGCACCTTCTTGGCGTGATCCTGGCCGATGACGTAGTCATCCAGCACCTTGCGGATCTCGCGAGGCGTCGGCACCCCATCCTTCGATTTCACCAGCGCGGATTTCGATTCCTCGCGGATGATGTCCATGCACAGCTCGACGCATTCGTCGCAGATGAACACGGTTGGGCCCGCAATGAGTTTGCGGACCTCGTGCTGGCTCTTGCCGCAGAAAGAGCAGTAAAGCGTGCTCTTCGAATCGCCGCCGCTGACCTTACTCATCGTCCATCTCCATTCTCGGAGCCGGAGACCACACCAGCCGGGGGCAGATGCAACCGTCGTCTCTCCGTCACAATAGACGCCCAGATCACGATTATTAGGTTAATGCCCTGAACCGGCACACGCGGCCTTCAGAACCGACCCAAAACCGGACCGCTGGTGAGCGTCAGTCCGTTCGTCCGTCACCCCATGCAATCACGGGGCCTGTTCCCACGCAATATGGCCCCTGCGGCCCGCTTCGCCAACCCATGCCTTGCACGCAGCCGGCCGCGGGCGCAGGAGGCGGCCCTCAGGGGGTCGCATCTTCCGGCCGCTTGTCGATGACCTTATCGATCAGGCCGAAATCGCGCGCCGCTTCCGCGGTCATGAAGTTGTCGCGCTCCAGCGCCGCCTCGATCTCCGCATAGGAGCGGCCGGTGTGCTTCACGTAGATTTCATTCAGCCGGCGCTTCAGGCTCTCGACCTCGCGGGCATGGATCAGGATGTCCGTGACCTGGCCTTGGAACCCGCCCGAGGGCTGGTGCACCATGATTCGGGCGTTGGGCAGAGCGAAACGCATGTCCTTGGCGCCGGCGGTCAGCAACAGCGAGCCCATCGAGGCGGCCTGGCCGACGCAGAGCGTCGTCACCGGGCAGCGGATGAACTGCATGGTGTCGTAGATCGACATGCCCGAGGTGACCACGCCGCCGGGCGAGTTGATGTAGAAGGAGATTTCCTTCTTCGGGTTCTCGGCCTCGAGGAACAGCAGCTGCGCCACGATCAGCGATGCGGAATAATCCTCGACCGGGCCGGTGAGGAAAATGATCCGCTCGCGCAGCAGGCGCGAATAGATGTCGAAGGCGCGTTCGCCGCGGCTCGACTGCTCGACCACCATCGGGACGAGATTGTTATAGGTCTCGATCGGATCGCGCATGAATATCAGTCCTTGGATGGTCGGAGCCGGTGTCGGCAGAGAATCAGGCGTCTCGTGGAAGGCATCCACATAAGCACGTCAATGACGGCTGAAAAGAGAAACGCCGCCGGGCCTGCGACCCGGCGGCGGAATGTTTGAGATTAAGGTTTCCGGGAATCAGGCCGAGGCGTCGTCGGCCTTCGCCTCGACCTTCTCTTCGGATTTCTTGGCCTTCTTGGCGGGCTTTTTCGGCTTCTCGTCGGAAGCGGCCAGATCGGCCTCCTCATCGGCGTAAAGCGCCTCGCGCGAAACGGTCTGGTCGGCGATCTGCACCTGGGTCAGCAGGTGGTCGACCACCTTCTCCTCGAAGATCGGGGCGCGGATTTCGGCCAGAGCCTGCGGGTTCTTGCGATAGAACTCCCAGACCTGCTTCTCCTGGCCCGGGAACTGGCGCGCGCGCTCGACCAGCGCCTGCGTCACTTCGTCATCCGAGATCTGCACCTTGGCCTGCTCGCCGATCTCGGCCAGCACGAGACCGAGCCGCACCCGGCGCTCGGCGATCTTGCGGTAATCGGCGCGGGCGGCGTCCTCGGTCGTGCCTTCGTCCTCGAAGCTCTTCTTGGCGTCCTTCATGTCGGCTTCGACATGGCTCCAGACGCTGGCGAACTCCTGCTCGACCAGGGTCGGGGGCAGTTCGAAGGTATATTTGCCATCCAGCGCGTCGAGCAGGCTCTTCTTCAGCTTGCGACGCGACTGCGCGGCGAAATCACGGCCGATCTGCTCGCGGATCGCATTCTTCAGCTCGTCCAGCGACTCCATGCCGAAGGATTTGGCGAGCTCGTCATCGATCTTGACCGGCTCGGGCGCCTGCACCTCGGTGACCGTGACCTCGAACTCAGCCGGTTTTCCGGCGAGATGGGTGGCGGTGTAGTTCTCGGGGAAGGTCACCTTCACGGTGCGCGTCTCGCCGGCCTTCGCGCCTTCGAGCTGCTCCTCGAAACCGGGGATGAACTGGCCTGCGCCGAGATCGAGCGGGATGCCCTCGCCCGTGCCGCCATCGAAGGGCTGGCCCTCGAGCGTGCCGACGAAGGAGATCATCAACCGGTCGCCGGAGACGGCGGTCGCGCCCTCGCCCTTGTCGCTGAAGCTGCGGTTCTGGCCGGCCATGCGCTCGAGCGCGGCATCGACATCGGCATCGGGCACCTCGGCGACCGGCTTGGTCAGCGAGACGTCGGAAATGTCGGCGAGTTCGATCTTCGGCAGCACTTCGAGCGCGACGGTGAAGGCGAGATCGCCCTTGGCCTCCATCGCGGCCTCGATCTCGTCCTTGTTCTCGGGAAACTTGATCTGCGGCTCGAAGGCCAGCTTCAGGCCGTTATCGGCGACGATCTTCTGGTTGGCCTCGTTGACGGCGTTCTGGACGACATCGGCCATGACAGAGCGGCCATAGAGCCGGCGCAGATGCTCCACCGGGACCTTGCCGGGACGGAAGCCGTTGATCTTGGCCTTGCCCTGCAGGCCCTGGAGGCCGTCATCGAGCCTGGTCTTCAGGTCGGTGGCGTTCAGCACCACCTGAAATTCGCGCTTGAGGCCCTGCGAGAGGGTTTCGGTCACGTTCATCGTTCTGATCCGCCAACAGCTCGTGTTACTTCAATATTCAAAGCGCGACGCCGGGTGCCCGCCGCCGCGCTCGCGAAAGCTCTTTCTGGTGCGGGCGGAGGGACTCGAACCCCCACGACATCAGCCGCTGGTACCTAAAACCAGTGCGTCTACCAATTCCGCCACGCCCGCCGACCCGAAGCTGCGCGCGCAAGCTCAAGCGCAGCGCCGCCATCATGGGGCCGCGGTGCTATACGCATTTCGGCGCCTCGTTGCAGCAAAAAAATGCGACGTTTCTGCGAAGGCCGCGTCGAACGCCGCCCTGGCGCGTTGTCGAAGGCCCCTCTCGCCAGAACGGACGCCAGCGATTATGCCGTCACCCATGCTCGAAGCCGACACAGAAACGCATCCCCGGCCGACAAGGCGCACGCTGCTGCGGGCCGCCGCCGCCCTGCCCGCTCTCACCGGCTCCTTTCAGGCTGTCGCCCAGCCCGAGCCGGCTGTGCGGACATTCGTCGCGACGCAAGGCAAGGCGCAGCTGCGGCCGCCGCCGGCCGGGCAGACCGAACTCTGGACGCTCGACGGAGCGACGCCTGGCCCGACGCTGCGAATCAAGCAGGGCGAGACGCTGCGCCTCAAGCTCGACAACCGCACCAGCGCGCCGCTGTCGCTGCATTGGTACGGCGTGCGCGGCGCATCCGACATGGACGGCGTCGGCGGTTTCAGCCAGCCCGCCATCGCGCCCGGAGCCAGTTTCGAATATCGGCTGACGCCTCCCGACAGCGGCGCCTATCTCTATCGCGCGCTCGTCATCGGCGGCGCGTCGGAGCCGGCGGGGCGCGGTCTGTCCGGGCTGCTCATCGTCGAGGAGCCGCAAGCGCTGGCTGTGGCCCATGATCTGCCGATCCTGGTCAGCGACTGGCTGCTCGACGAGCGCCAGGGTCTGCTGCCCTTCGCGCGGGGGCCCGAGGCGGCGGCCGCGGGGCGTTTGGGCTCCTGGCTCACCGTCAACGGCGCCTCGCCCCCTTACCGGATGGCTGTCGCGCCGGGCTCGCGCATCCGCCTGCGCTTCGCCAACGCCTGCAACGCCAGGCTGACGCGGCTGCGCTTCGACGGGGTCAAGGCCGTCGTCGTCGCTGTCGACGGTCAGCCGACCGACACCTTCGAGCCGGTGCGGGCGCAACTGCCCTTCGCGCCGGGAACGCGCTATGATCTCGTCGTCGACATGCCCGAAGAGCCCGGCGCCACAGCGACGGTGATGGCGCTGATCGGCGCCGGCGTGCCGCTGGTCAGGCTGGTGGCGGAAGGCCCGCGCCAGGCGGCTGCGTCTTCGCCCGCGGCGCTGAAGCCCAACCCGGCCCTGCCCGCCGCCGTTCGCCTGCAGGATGCCCGCCGCGCCGAGCTGGTGATCGAGGGCGGCGCGCGCATCACCCCGGATTCGCGGCTCGATCTCACGGGCGTCGACCTCGACAAGCCCTGGCGCCTGAATGGCGGGACCGGCTCAGCTGAAGCGAAGCCTTTGTTCAGCGTGCGGCGCGGCACGCCGATCGTGCTGGCGATCGACAATCGCACCGCCTTCATCCAGCCGCTGCACGTGCATGGTCACTGCTTCCGCCTGCTGCATCCGCTGGACGATGGCTGGGAGCCGTATTTCCTCGACACCGTCCAGATCCCCGAGGGCAAGAAGCTCCACATCGCCTTCATCGCCGACAATCCCGGCCGCTGGCTGATCTCCTCGACCGTGCTCGACCGTTTCGACGCGGGGCTGTGGAGCTGGTTCGAGGTGACGTGAGCGCGCGCCCGCTGATGCGCTGGCTGCTCTGCGCCTTCTATCTGGCGGCCGGCATCCTGCATCTGCGACGGCCCGAAGCCTTCCTGCCGATCATGCCCGGCTGGGCGCCGGCGCCACGCGAGATCATCCTGCTGACAGGCGTCGCGGAAATCGCCGGAGCGCTCGGGCTTTTCATCCCGAGACTGCGCAAGGCGGCCGGCGTCGGGCTCGCCCTCTATGCGCTTTGCGTCTTCCCGGCCAACATCAAGCATGCGGTGGAAGGCATTGCCGTGCCTGGTCTTCCACAAAGCTGGTGGTATCACGGGCCGCGCCTTGCGCTGCAGCCCGTGCTGATCTGGTGGGCGCTGTTCTGCGCCGGGGCGATCGACTGGCCCTGGCGGCGCAAGACCGTCGAAACCTGACTCAGGCCAGCCTGCAGGCCTCCAGCACGGTGCGGGTGACGGCGTCCTTGGCGAGCTCGACCGGAACGACGATCGCGTTCTCTTCCAGCGCCGGCTCTTCGAGCGTGGCGAACTGGCTGTCGAGCAACGCGGTCGGCATGAAATGGTGTTGGCGCGCCGCCATGCGCTCGCCGATCAGCGCCCGCGAGCCCTTGAGATAGACCAGCGCCAC
>JBKBRD010000205.1:0-5932 GCA_046292405.1 Allobosea sp.
GCGGCTCGTCCTTGGGCTTGCCGGTCTTGTCGAGGTCGTCGTTGCTCATGGTGTCGTCTTCGTCTCGCTGAGGAGGGGTCGCTCGTCTTGGGCCGCAACCGGCCTCACTGGACCAGCAACTCCTTGAAGAGGACCGCGTCGACCTTGGCCGGGTGGACGGTGACGTTGACCCGCCGCAGCAATTCCTCCTTCAGCCGATACATCCCGGCCGAGCCTTCGAGGTCGGAGGGGCGCAGCTCGCGCATGAACACCTGGAAGGCGTCCTCGACGCGCGGCAGCAACGGCTTGATCTCCTCGGACACCTTGGGGTCGGCGATTTCCAGCACGACCTTGATCTTGATGACGGGGGCGCGCTCCTGCTGGGGGCCAGCGGTGATGCCGATGAGCATGTCCTTCATCTCGACGAAGACGACGGGCTTCTTGGCGTTCTTGGCCTTTTCCGCCGCCTCGATCTGATCCTGGGACGGTTTTTTCAGGAAGAAGAACCAGCCGCCGCCGCCCAGCGCCGCAAGCACGACGACGCCGCCGACGATCATGATCAGCTTCTTCTTGCCGCCTTTGGGCGCGGCCTCGCCGGCTGCGCCTTCCGCGTCTCCAGTGTCGGGCTTCCTGGCCATCGCACTCGCCTTCGCGGGCCGCGCCGTGATGACGCCTGCCCATGGGGCCACCCTGCGCAATCACGGTTAACGCCTCGTTAAGGGCGGCAAATCTTGCCGGGTCATTCCTGCCCGGCGGTCCGGTGCTGCCGGGTTCGGAGGGTCGCGCAAAGATCATAAAAATACTGATTTATCAATGGTTTGGATCATTTTAACCATGTTGGCACAGCGCTTGCGGATGTCTGGTCGCAACCACTGCGCTGGGGAGCGTCGAAGCGGTTGCGGGACAATTCGGGAGACCAGCCGTGGAGAATGCTCTTCTCGTCGGCCTTTCGCGTCAGATGGCACTGACGCGGGAGCTGGACGTCATTGCCAACAACATCGCCAACACCAGCACCAACGGCTTCAAGGCGCGTTCGTCGCGCTTCAACGAATTCATCATGCCCGTGGCGAGCGCGGAGGCCTTTTTGCGCCCCGACCGCCCGGTCTCCTATGTGATCGACAAGGGCACGCCGATCGATCTCAGCCAGGGCAGCACCGAGCGCACCGGCAACCCGCTGGACGTCGCGCTGCGCGGCGAGAATTACCTGGTCGTGCAGTCGCCCAACGGCGAACGCTACACCCGGGCCGGATCGCTCCAGATCAACCAGCGCGGCGAGCTCGTGACCCAGACCGGCATGCGCGTGCTCGGCGATGGCGGCCCGATCGTGTTCGGTCCGGGCGAGTCCGACGCCAAGATCGCGGCCGACGGGACGGTGTCGAGCGACCAGGGCATTCGCGGCAAATTGCGCCAGGTCCGCTTCGCCAATCCCCAAAGCCTGGTGAGCGACGGCAACAACCTGTTCTCCTCGACCGCGCCGGCGCTTCCGGCCGGCCCGCAGGCGCGGCTGGAAACGGGCGCCATCGAGGCGTCCAACGTCAAGGCGGTGGTCGAGCTGACCCGGCTGATGGAAGTCCAGCGCTCCTATCAAAGCCTCGCCAACATCATGTCGAAATCCGACGAGCTGCGCAGCAGGGCGATCAGCCGCCTCGCCGACCAGCAGGCCTGATCCGGAACGGAACCAAACACATGCGCGCCCTTCAGACCGCCGCAACCGGCATGATGGCCCAGGAACTCAACGTTCAGGTCATCTCCAACAACATCGCCAACGTCCGCACCACCGGCTACAAGCGCCAGCGGGCGCATTTCCAGGATCTGCTCTACGAGAACTACCGCCGCGCAGGCTCCGCCACCTCCGACCAGAACACGCAGGTGCCCGCCGGCATCGCGATCGGCTCCGGCGTCAAAACGGTGTCGACCGGGCGCGTGATGACGCAGGGCAATCTGACGCCCACCGAGAAGCAGTTCGACGTCGCCATCCGCGGCGACGGCTTCTTCAAGGTGCGCATGCCCGATGGCCGCACCACCTATTCGCGCGACGGCTCGTTCGATCTCGACGCGCAGGGCCAGCTCGTCACGCGCGACGGCTATCAGGTCGAGCCCGGGATCACGATCCCCAACAACGCCACCGGCGTCAGCATCAATGCGCAGGGCACGGTCGAGGTGCAGATCCCCGGGCAGACGGCGGCGCAGGCGGTCGGCCAGATCCAGCTTTCGCGCTTCATCAACAAGGTCGGTCTCGAATCGATCGGCGACAACCTCTTCGTCGAGACCGGAGCCTCGGGGCCGGCCATCGACGGGTTCGGCGGCGGCGAGGGCTTCGGCACGCTGCAACAGAACTATCTCGAAGAAGGCAACGTTCAGGCGGTGACGGAACTGTCCTCGCTGATCGCGGCGCAGCGCGCCTATGAGATGAACTCCAAGGTCATCACCGCCGCCGACCAGATGATGTCGGCGACGAGCCAGATGTTCCGCGGTTGATCGGGAGGACGCACCGCATGATCCGCCCCCTCAACAGCCTGCTCGTTATCGCGCTCGCCGCCGCGAGCATCGGGCCAGCCGGCGCCGAGCCCAGGCGCCCCGCCGCGCCTGCGGCCGTCACTTTGGCGTCGACCGCGCCGGAGGCCGGGCAGCCTGCAGCGAAACTGACGCTGAAGCCGGAGGTGACGCTCTCGACCGATCTCGTGCGCTTCGGCGATCTGTTCTTCGGGCTGGCTGGAGATCTGGCCGGGCAGGCTGCGTTTCGCGCGCCGGCTCTGGGCGAGACCGGCACGATCCAGGTCGGCCGCATCGTCGACGCGGCGGTGAATGCGGGCGTGCTGCGCGACGCCGGCGAGTTGCGCGGCCAGGGCTTCGCCCAGGTCGTCGTCACCCGCGCCGCCCGCCGCCTCACCGCCGCCGATCTCGAGGATGCGATCAAGGCCGGGCTGCAGGAGCGCTACGGCTTCGATGCGCGCCCCTATGCGCTGTCGATCGACGGCGGCGCGCCGGCCATCGTCGTCGAGCCGGAGCTGACGAGCGAGATGGCCGTCCAGGAGCTGAGCTACGACCAGCGCAGCCGCCGCATCCAGGCGCGGCTGGCCGTGCCCGGCAGCGCCGCGATGCGGCTGAAGCCGGTGCGGATCACCGGTCAGCTGGTGGAAACCGTCGATGTCGTGGTGCCCCGCCGGTCGATCGCGCGCGGCGAGACGCTCGCCATGGCCGATATTCTGGTCGAGCGGCGTCCCCGCGACGGGCTGCCGGGCGAATTATTGGCCGATGCCCGCGCCGCGATCGACAAGGTGGCGCGCCGCACGCTGACGCCGGGCATGCCGCTGCGCGCGGGCGACGTGCAGCGCGAGGAGATCGTCGCCAAGGGCGATCTCGTCACCATCATCTATGAGGCGCCGGGGCTGCTCATCACCATGCGCGGCAAGGCCAACGACGCCGGCGCGATGGGCGATGTGATCTCGATCGCCAACCTCCAGTCCAAGCGGGTGCTGCAGGGCACGGTCAGCGGTCCGGGGCGGGTTTCCGTCCAGGTCTCCGCCGCCGGCCGCGTCGCCCGCGCTCCCTGATCCAAGCGACGTGAAAGACACGCCATGACCACACGCCGTCTCGCCAAGATCTCCAGCCTGCTCGCCCTGGGCGTCGCGCTCAGCGCCTGCGGAGCCGCCGACCGCCTCGCCAATGTCGGGCAGGCTCCCGTGCTTTCGCCGATCGAGGATCCGACGGCGGCGAAGGGTTACAAGCCCGTGCAGATGCCGATGCCGGCGATGGAGCACGCCTCCTTCGCGCCCAACTCGCTCTGGCGCACCGGCTCGCGCGCCTTCTTCAAGGACCAGCGCGCCCGCATGGTCGGCGACCTCGTCACCGTGAAGGTGCGCGTGACCGACCGCGCCCAGCTCGACAACACCACCAAGCGCAGCCGCAAGAACGGCGAGGATGTCGGAGCCGACAACGCCTTCGGCTTCGAGAAGAAACTCGACAAGTTCCTGCCGGACGGGGCTTCGGCCAGCTCGCTGCTGAAGCTCGATTCGGCCGGCTCGAGCGAAGGCTCCGGCTCGGTGCGGCGGGCCGAACAGCTCGCCACCAATGTCGCGGCGGTGGTCACCCAGACCCTGCCGAACGGCAACCTCGTGATCGAGGGCAAGCAGGAAATCCGCGTCAATTTCGAGGTGCGCGAGCTGATCGTCGCCGGCGTCATCCGGCCGGAGGACATCGAGTCCGACAATACCGTCGATTCGACCAAGATCGCCCAGGCGCGCATCGCCTATGGCGGGCGCGGCCAGATCACCGATGTCCAGCAGCCGCGCTATGGCCAGCAGGTGATGGACATCCTGCTGCCTTTCTGAGCGGCTCTCGCTTTTCGCAATCCCGGCTGGCGCGGAACGCTCCCCGCTTTCTCCGCGCCTGCCGGCGGGCGGTCTCTCCCGAGCCGCCCTTCGTCCCGGCCGCACGCCACGCTCCCCAAGCCTCCAGGCAGCGGCCACAAAAAAGCCCCGCGCTCTCCCGGGCGCGGGGCTTCTCGTTCGACGATCAGGCTGCGGCCGGTCGATCATGGGGCACGCCTGTCATACAAACTACGTCGATCAGCTCTAGGCGAAGTGACCTTACGTCATCTTTCGTCGGGAGTTACTTTTTTGACCGCGATCATTCTCAGACTAGTGCGCCGATGCGGCCTCGCGAGCCTCGCGCTTGTCGGCTCTTCGGCGGCGTTGACCCCGGCCCTCGCGCAGCAGAGCGGCATCGACGTCCTCTCCGGCTTCTCGGACCTCTGGTCGCCCGGAGCGACCTGGGACACCGGGACGCCCACGGCCGCAGGCGCCGCCATTCTGCGGCGCAATCTCGAACTCAGCCGCGAGATCGCCCGCAATCGCAGCTTCGAAGGTGAGCTGAGCGCCTATCTCTACGATCGCCGCGACCAGAGCTACACGATGATCGGCGGGTTGGGCCGGCTTGCCGACATCTACAGGCGCGAGACGGGGGCGTTCACCTCGATTCTGGAGATGACGGACGCCAGCCTGACTCAGAAGTTCAGCGACACGGGCAACGGGGCGGGGAACAGCAATTCCGGCCTCGGCAAGGTCGTGGATTTCGTCGGCTCGATGCGGTGGCCGGCAACGACCACGCCCGCGAAGAATTTCTACAAATACCCGCGGCCGTACCGCCAGATGCTCGACGGCAACAGCCTGGTGGACATCGTGGCGCCGCATCTGCGCCCCGCCAAGAGCGCGACCCCGGCGACCGATGGCGGCTTTCCCAGCGGCCACGCCAATGCCGCGGCGCTGGCCGGTTTCGCCTTCGCCTATGCCGTGCCGCAGCAATTCGCCGATGAGATCATGCTGACGGCGGAGGTCGCGCATTCCCGCGTCGTCGCCGGCATGCACTCGCCGCTCGACGTGATCGGGGGGCGCATGCGCTCTATTACGCCATCCAGGGCCTGAGCAGCACGACGACGGTCGGCGGCTATGCCGGAACGACGCGGGAGCTCGGCCAACAGGCGTTGGCGCAGGCAGACGCGTTTTTCGCCGCGGCCTGTGGCGGGACGATTTCGGGCTGCGTCCCCGCCAGGGATCCGGCCCAGGCCTATGCGAAGTTCAAGGCCGACAAGGAGATCTATCGCTATTACGCGACCTATGATCTGCCGGGCCTGCGCCCGGCCGGCGCCGCGCCGGTCGTGCCCAAGGGGGCCGAGCTGCTGCTGGAGACCCGTTTCCCCTATCTCGGCCCCGAGCAGAGGCGGGAGGTGCTGGCGACGACCGAGCTCCCGTCCGGCGGACCTCTCGACAATGGCCTCGGCTATGACAGGCTGAACCTGTTTGCAGCAAGCGGCGGCTATGGCGCCTTCAACCAGCCGGTCATCGTCACCATGGACGCGGCAAAGGGCGGGTTCTCGGCCAACGATATCTGGCTCAACGATATTTCCGGCCCCGGCTCGCTGACCAAGCAGGGCAGCGGCAGGCTGACGCTCGCA
>JBKBRD010000206.1:0-5925 GCA_046292405.1 Allobosea sp.
GGCACGCGGCTGCGCAGCCGCGGCACGCGCGCCTTCTACCGGGTCAGGATCCCGGCGCAAACCAGACAGGAAGCGCAGGCGCTGTGCCGGCGCATCCAGCAGAACCAGGGCGCCTGCATCGTGCTGCGGAGCTGAGCCCGCCCATGTGGCCGGCACGCCACGCCGACCGCCAAAGCCGGCCGGATCGCAGCGATGTGATGGCCACGCAATTGCCAGAATTTATCGAGTCTGACAGGAACTTGAGACGTTGTTGACGATTGTGTGTCAGCATCCTGCTTTCGCCACATTCCGACTGCCGTCCGAGGTCTCCGATGAACCGCTCCGTCCGCATCGCCGCGCTTGCTGGCCTTGGCCTGCTCGCCGCAGCGTCTTCCGCCCATGCCTACGAGATCGATCCGCTGACGCGCCAGCCGCTGGTCCAGACGGTCGACCCCTCCAAGGCCCAGGCCACGACCATTCCGCGCGAGATCGTCTATTATCCGACGCGGCATGCGCCGGGCACCATCGTCGTCAACACCCAGGAGCGCCGTCTCTATCTCGTGATGGCCGACGGCAAGGCGATGCGCTACGGCGTCGGCGTTGGCCGCCCCGGCTTCGATTGGGCCGGTTCGCAGAGCATCACCCGCAAGCAGGAATGGCCGAGCTGGACGCCTCCCTCGCAGATGCTGAAGCGCCGCCCCGACCTGCCGCGCTTCATGGCCGGCGGACCGGAAAACCCGATGGGCGCCCGCGCCCTCTATCTCGGCTCGACCCTCTACCGCATCCACGGCTCGAACGAGCCGGAGACCATCGGCCAGGCCGTGTCCTCGGGCTGCATCCGCATGCTCAACGACGATGTGATCGACCTCTACGAGCGCGTGAAGGTCGGCACCCGGGTCGTCGTCGCCCGCTGAGGTTTTTGATCGCTCCTGTCACGAGGCCGCCCCCCCCGGGGCGGCCTTTTTGCTGCCCGCGCCTAGCGGCGGCTGCGCGACAGGCCCTTGACCGCCAGCTCGTCGAGATAGGCCTGCATCTTGGCCTCCCCGGTTTCGCCGAGCTCGCGCAGATAGTCCCAGCCATAGATGCCGGTGTCGTGCATGTCGTCGAAGGAGAGCTTGACGGCGTAATGACCGACGGGCTCGACCTTGATGATCTCGACTTCGGCCTTGCCGGGCACCGTCTTCTTCTGGGTCGGTCCATGCCCCTGGACCTCGGCCGAGGGGCTTTCCACCCGCAACAGCTCGGCGGAAAGCGCGTAGCTGGCGCCGTCTTCGAAGCTGACATGCAGGGTGCGGCGGTCCTTGGCGAGGCGGATCTCGGTCGGCCAGGGCGTCTTCATCGTGCTGATCTCCGAATGCGGCTGCGACCTCGCCACGCTTGACCTTGGGCTGCGCGATGCCGATGTGTTGAGCCAACGCAATGCGACGAACCCGTGACAATTGCTATAGACTGCATCATCTCCGGCAGGTGAGGCCATCCGCGTGATCCTAGACCAGACCAACCCCTTGGCGCGCGCGCCGCTGATCGACCCGTTCGGGCGCGACATCTCCTATCTGCGGATCTCGGTGACGGATCGCTGCGATTTTCGCTGCGTCTATTGCATGTCCGAGGATATGAGCTTCCTGCCGAAGCGCGACCTGCTGACGCTCGAGGAAATCGACCGCGTCGCCACCGCCTTCGTGCAGCGCGGCACGCGCAAGCTGCGCATCACCGGCGGAGAGCCGCTGGTGCGGCGCGACATCATGAGCCTGTTCCGCTCGCTCTCGCGCCACCTCGCCTCCGGCGCGCTGGAAGAGCTGACCCTGACCACCAACGGCTCGCAGCTCGCGCGTTACGCCCAGGAGCTCGCCGATTGCGGCGTGCGCCGGGTCAATGTCTCGCTCGATACGCTCGATCCCGACAAGTTCCGCACGATCACCCGCTGGGGCGATCTCGGCAAGGTGCTGGAGGGCATCGAGGCCGCCCGCAAGGCGGGGCTGCGCGTGAAGATCAACGCGGTCGCGCTGAAGGGCGTCAACGAGGACGAGATCGAAGGGCTGATGCGCTGGGCCCATGGGCTGGGCATGGACCTGACCCTGATCGAGGTGATGCCGCTGGGCGAGATCGAGCCCGGGCGCATTGACCAATTCCTGCCGCTGTCGATCGTCAGGGCGCGGCTGATGGACAGTTTCAACCTCGTCGAGGATCCCTATCGGACCGGCGGGCCGGCGCGCTATGTCCGGGTCCAGGAAACCGGCGGGCTGATCGGCTTCATCACGCCGATGACGCATAATTTCTGCGAAAGCTGCAACCGCGTGCGGCTGACCTGCACGGGCACGCTCTATATGTGCCTCGGCCAGGAGGATGCCGCCGATTTGCGCGCGCCCATCCGCGCCTCCAGCGACGACGCGGCTCTGCATCGGGCCATGGACGAGGCCATTTCACGCAAGCCGCGCGGACATGACTTCGTCATCGACCGGCGCCGCGGCAAGCCGGCCGTCGGGCGGCATATGAGCGTCACCGGCGGCTGATAACCGCGCGTTTCGTCAGGTTTTCGCGCATTCTGCAACTTGATGTCCCACCTCGTCCGCTTACGCTGCGGCACTCATCGGGTGGGGATCATGGCGCGGATGGGCATGGGCAACGAAGGATCAGGCGCGGGCTGGGGGTTCGACACCAGCTTCGGCAGGGTCGTCCGGGGCGCATGCGCGGCCTGGAGCCGCTCGAAACCGCTCTCCTTAGTGATCGGGCTGGCGCGGCTTTATCTGGCTGACGACAACCCCGTTCTGCGCGCCTTCGAGGACGATGTCGTGCGCCTGCAAGCCATGCTGGGCGCCGGGCCATCGGCGAGCGAGGCCGGCGATGAGGCATGAGCTGGACGCCGGCGCGCAGCCGGGCCTCGCCAGGATCTCGGCCTACCAGCTGTCGCAAGGCCTGCAGGCCGGCGCGCATGGGGCCAGGGACGCGCTGAACAATTATCCGCCGGCCAACGCCGCCAGCCCGTCCCAGACCGAGGCGAACCTGCGCGCGCGCGTCGCCGGGCTTCACGAGGCCGTGCGCCAGGAGGTCTCCAAACGGCTCGACCTGATCGCCGGGGACGTGATGGCCCTGCGCGAGCATGTCGTTGAGGAGCGTTACGTCGCACAACTGCGCAGCGTTGAAACCGGCATCCGCGGCGCTCTGGCCCAGCAGGGCGGGCGGCTGGAGCGGCTCGTCCACGAGGCGCTCAAGGCGCGGCGCGAATATGTCTATTTCAACTATGTCAACCGGCTCTCCAGCGATCCAAGGCCCGAGCCGGCGGCCGTGATCCTGGCCTGGCTGACCGTGCCGCTGGTGATCGAGAGCCTGCTCAACGGCCTGTTCTTCGCCGACGCCAGCGAGTTCGGCCTTGTCGGCGGCACGGCGACGGCGACGATCATCTCCGGCGTCAACGTCGCCCTCGGTTTTCTGCTGGGTCTCTGGCCGGCGCGCTATTGCCGGCATGTGCGGGCCTCGCATCTGTTCTGGGCGCTGCCGGTCTATGCCGGGCTGATCGCCCTCATCCTGCTGTTCAATCTGGCGGTCGGCCATTATCGCGAGCTGTTGCTGGCGGACCCCGACGCCGCCTCCTACCGCGTGCTGTCGCGGCTCGTCGCCGAGCCCTTCGCCATCCAGGATCTCAAATCGCTGTCGCTGGTGCTGATCGGCTGCATCATCGCCAGCCTCTCCGCGCGAAAGGGCTTCGGCGCCGTCGGCAGCTATCCCGGCCAGGCTGCGGCCTACAGGCATTGGCGCGAGCGGTGCGACGCCGTCGAAGCCGAAAAATCGCGGCTCGACGCCGATCTGACGCCGGAGCTCGAGGCGCTGCGCCGATCCAGCGACGGCTATCGCGACGCCTGCGTCGCCGCCTTGCTCAAACTGCAGAAGCTGCGGGCCGCCGCCGAGGCCCTGCGCGAGCAGTATGAAAGCCGGCTCAGCCAGCTGCGCGCCGCCCGCGACGCCGTGGCGAGCGAGTATCGCGACGCCAATTTCATGGTCCGCACCGATATGCCGCCGGCTTATTTCTCGCGGCGCCTCGCCTTGTCCGATATCGACGGCCCCGTCGAATTGTCGGCCTACGACAATGTCGCGCGGCTGATCGGCGATATCGAGCATCAGCTGCAGCAGATGCCGGCGCTGATCGAAGCCAAGCTGAAGGATCAGCTCGCGCTGGTGAACGGGCTCGACCTGATCGGCGAGGTGGAGCGGCTGAAGCTGCGCTCGATGGAGGCGGGCCGCGCCGCCTTCCTGCAGGACGAGGCCGAGCGCCGCGACGCCGCCGCAGCCTTCGCCGCGACGGCGCGCTGACGCCGCGCCATGGTCCGCGAGCCGCAGCGCCTGGAGCAGGCGGCCGCGCTGTGGCAGGCGGCGCTGCGCGCGGCAGGGCTCGAGGCCGGCTGGCAGCGGCTGTAACCGCGACGGCCCGGCTGCGGCCTACATGCGGTAGGCCATGCGCACCCCGCCCCAGTGCCGCCCGCCGATGCGCAGGGGCGCGTCGACCTCGCGCATGAGATGGGTGACGCCGCCGCCCATGTCGCGCAGATAGGACTGGACCAGAAAGGGACGCACCGAGCGCGCCGCCATGATGCCGGCGCGGTCGTCGAAGATGCGGCGATTGCGGCTGTGGGCGGCGTTCCAGACCGGATCGCCCGGTCGCTGCGGGGCGCTGAACGCCTCATTATGGACCGGGATATAACCGTTGCGATCGATCGCCAGCGCGAAGATCAGGCGGTTGTCGGCGGCCATGACCTGGGAAAACAACGGCGGCAGGATCGTCTCCAGCACCGGCAGCGCGCGATTGCCGAATTGCCGGGGGTCGGTGTTGGCGATCGGCTTGTAGTCGATGTCGAACAGCTCCGCCTCGCTCAGGCTGCGATCCTGCAAGGCGCGCGTCATCAGCAGCTCGACCTCCCGCGCGAAGCGCTGGGCCTGCTCGATCAGAGGACGGTAGCTCCGCTGGATTTCATCCAGCAAACTCTCGAGACGGTGGCTCTCCGCCCCGGCCTGGAAGGAGACGTGCAGGCCGAGTTCGCTCACCGCCGCCAGGCGGCACGGCAAGGCCGGCAAGCCAGCGATGATGATCGAGCCGATCGCGCCGGCAGGCGGCACGGCCCCCTCCGGCCGCAACAGCAGCGCGCCGCCGAGGCCGATATCGACGGTCTGCGTCGACAGCGCGACGCCCTTGACCGTCAGGCAGGCCGGGTGCTCGGCGGGATAGCGGTCATATTCGCGCCGGTCGGCGAAGGCGGTGTGGCGCAAGGTCGGGACGAAGCGGCGCAGCAGATCATCGGCCTGGCTGGCGCCCTCGGCCAGGGCCGTGCGGGCGGCCACGCTCTCGCGCGCCGATTCGAGCGCCACCTGGTCGATCTCGTTGACCCGGTGCATCAGCAGATCCATGAACCCGGCCGTTTCCTCGGCGCTGCGCGACAGCTCGACCGCCGCGGCGGCCTGCTCCTGAGAGGCGGCGCCGATCGTCGCCATCACCGGGTTGACGTCGCGGACCATGGCCAGCGCCTCGCCGACGATTGCGGCCGAGCCTTGCGCCGTCTGCGCCAGCGTGTCGACGCGACCGCGGATATGGTCGACGGCGTTGCGCACCTCGACGGACAGGTCCTTCACCTCCTTGGCGACGACGGCGAAGCCGCGCCCCGCCTCTCCGGCGCGCGCCGCCTCGATCGTCGCGTTCAGCGCCAGCAGATTGGTCTGGCGCGCGATTTCGGCGATGGAGTCGACGATGCTGCGGATCTCGACGGTGGCGGAGGCCAGCCCCGTCATCATCGCGGTCGCCTCCGAGGCGCGGATCGCCGCCTGGTCGAGCCTGTCGCGGGCGCTGCAGATGGTGGCGCCGACCTGCTCGGCGGCGGCCGAGACCTGCTGCGTGGCGCAGGCCAGCGCGGCCGAGTTGGCGTTCGCCGTGACGCTGGCCGTGCGCACCGCGCCGATGCGGTC
>JBKBRD010000207.1:0-2100 GCA_046292405.1 Allobosea sp.
CAGGAGAGGGGTTCCCCGCGCACTCCTCGGGACCCGCGACGCCCTCTTTCCCTTCTCCCGCGAGGGGAGAAGGGCGCCCGCGCCTTACTTACAGGCGGTGGTCAGGACGGGGATAACGGGCGGGCTTCACGCTTCCCGTCGCACCCCTCACGAGCACCCCGTCGTGCTGCCGCAGGTGTTGCACTTCAAACAGGTCCCGTTCCGGACCAGGGTGAAGTTGCCGCATTCGCCGCAGCTGTCGCCGACATAGCCCTTCATGATCGCCTCGGCCCGGCGTTCGGAGGCGGAGGGCTGGGCTGCGGGGGCCGAGAAGCCGAGCTTGGCCAGCTCCGCCTCACCATAGGCCTGCTCCGGCTCTTCCTTCAGGGCGGTGGCGCCGATCGTGCCGAAGGCGGTGACGTTGGCGCCGCCGCGCGCGGTCGTCTCGGTCGCGCTGCCGCCGCCCTGGATCGCGTGGAAGTTCATCGGCTTGCCACGGCGGAAGCCGGTGGAGGCGAGGGGGCTGGAGGTGACGGGGGCCGCCATCTCCGGCGCCTTGTCCTGTCCGACGCCGCCGCCGATCACGTCATGGCCGATCTCACTGGGGTCGATATGGGCGAGGTCGTGCCGGCCGAGATAGGAGATCGCCAGCTCGCGGAAGACATAGTCGAGGATCGAGGTGGCGTTCTTGATCGACTGGTTGCCCTGCACGAAGCCCGAGGGCTCGAAGCGGGTGAAGGTGAAGGCCTCGACATATTCCTCCAGCGGCACGCCATATTGCAGGCCGAGCGAGACCGCGATGGCGAAGTTGTTCATCATCGCCCGGAAGGCCGCGCCCTCCTTGTGCATGTCGATGAAGATCTCGCCCAGGCGCCCATCGGCATATTCGCCGGTGTGGACATAGACCTTGTGGCCGCCGACGACCGCCTTCTGGATGTAGCCAGTGCGGCGGGCGGGCATCTTCTCGCGCTCGCGCACCACCTTCTCGACGATGCGCTCGACGATCTTTTCCGCGACCTGCGTGGCGCGCACGGTCATCGGCTGCTGGTAATGCGCCTCGACCGCATCCTCCTCGTCGTCATCGTCGCTGATCAAGGCGGAGTTCAGCGGCTGCGACAGTTTCGAGCCGTCGCGGTAGAGGGCGTTGGCCTTCAGCGCCAGCTTCCAGGAGAGCATATAGGCGCTCTTGCAATCCTCGACCGTGGCGTCGTTGGGCATGTTGATGGTCTTGGAGATGGCGCCCGAAATGAAGGGCTGGGCCGCCGCCATCATGCGGATATGGCTCTCGACCGAGAGATAGCGCTTGCCGACGCGGCCGCACGGGTTGGCGCAGTCGAAGACGGAATAATGCTCGAGCTTGAGGTGCGGCGCGCCTTCCAGCGTCATCGCCCCGCAGACATGGACATTGGCGGCCTCGATCTCGGCCTTGCTGAAGCCGAGGAAGGGCAAGAGCTCGAAGGACATGTCGGCGAGCTTCTCGGCCGGCACCTTCAGCGTGTTGACGAGGAAATCCTCGCCCAGCGTCCATTTGTTGAAGACGAACTTGATGTCGAAGGCGGCTTTCAGATCCTTCTCGATCGCGTCGATCTTGTCCTGGCTGAAGCCCTTGGCGCGCAGGCTGCCATGGTTGACGCCCGGCGCCTGGGCCAGCGAGCCATGGCCGACGGCATAGGCCTCGATCTCGGCGATCTCGCTCTCGCGGTAGCCGAGGGCGCGCAGCGCATCGGGCGCAGCCGCATTGATGATCTTGAAGTAGCCGCCGCCGGCCAGCTTCTTGAACTTCACCAGGGCGAAGTCGGGCTCGATGCCGGTGGTGTCGCAATCCATGACCAGGCCGATGGTGCCCGTCGGCGCGATCACCGTCGCCTGGGCGTTGCGGTAGCCATGCTTCTCGCCGAGCTCCAGCGCCTTGTCCCAGGCGATGCGGGCGCGCTCCGACAGCAGCGTCGAGGAGCCGCCGAGGCGGGCCAGCGTGCCATGGTCGAGCGGGACGGGGGTGACCTGCAGCCCCTCATAGCCGGTGGCCATGCCATGGGCGGCGGTGCGGTGGTTGCGGATGACGCGCAGCATATGGCCGGCGTTCTTCTTGTAGCCGGGGAAGGGGCCGAGCTCGGCCGCCAT
>JBKBRD010000207.1:2290-5877 GCA_046292405.1 Allobosea sp.
GTCACCGAGATCTCGAGCACCACGGTCCAGAGCCGGCAGAGATGCTCATAGGCCGCGACGTCGAAGGCCTTGGCCTCGCGATCGTAGAACTGCAGCAGGTTGGCGGAGGCCAGATTGCAGGCGGTGTCGTCGAGGAACATGTATTCCGAGCACGGATTCGAGGCGCGGATGCGTCCCGAGGCCGGGCAGGTGTGCCAGTCGTTCATGGTGGTGTTGAAGTGCAGGCCGGGATCGGCGCTCGCCCAGGCGGCGTAGCCGATCTTCTCCCAGAGGTCGCGGGCCTTCAGCGTCTTTGTCACCTTGCCGGTGGTGCGGCCGACCAGGTTCCAGTCGCCATCGGTCTCGACGGCGCGCAGGAAGTCGTCGGTCAGCGAGACCGAATTATTGGAGTTCTGGCCGGAGACGGTGAGATAGGCCTCCGAATCCCAATCCGTGTCGTACACGTCGAACTGGATGTCGGTGTAGCCCTGCTTGGCGAACTGGATGACGCGCTTGATGTAGTTGTCGGGCACCAGCGCCTTGCGGGCGAGCTTGACCTCGCGCTTCAGCGCCGGGTTCTTCTCGGGATCGAAGCAGGCGTCGCCATCGCCCTCGCAGTTCACGCAGGCCTTCATCACGGCCTTCATGTGCTTCTGGACGACCTTGGAGCCGGTGACGAGGGCGGCGACCTTCTGCTCCTCCTTCACCTTCCACTCGATATAGGTCTCGATATCCGGGTGATCGACATCGACAACCACCATCTTGGCGGCGCGGCGCGTGGTGCCGCCGGACTTGATCGCGCCCGCGGCGCGGTCGCCGATCTTGAGGAAGGACATCAGGCCCGAGGAGCGGCCGCCGCCGGCGAGCTTCTCGCCTTCGCCGCGCAGCATCGAGAAGTTGGAGCCGGTGCCGGAGCCGTATTTGAACAGGCGCGCCTCGCGGACCCAGAGGTCCATGATGCCGCCTTCGTTGACGAGGTCGTCCTGCACGCCCTGGATGAAGCAGGCATGGGGCTGCGGGTGCTCGTAGCTCGACTTCGACTTGACCAGTTTGCCGGTCTTGAAGTCGACGTAGAAATGGCCCTGGCTCGGCCCGTCGATGCCATAGGCCCAATGCAGGCCGGTGTTGAACCATTGCGGCGAGTTCGGCGCGACGCGCTGGGTGGCGAGCATGTAGCGCAGCTCGTCATGGAAGGCCTGCGCATCCTCCTCCGCGGTGAAATAGCCGCCCTTCCAGCCCCAATAGGTCCAGCAGCCGGCGAGCCGGTCGAAAACCTGCTTGGACGAAATCTCCGAGACGAAGCGCTCGGCCTCGGGCAGCTGGGCAAGCGCCGCCTCGTCGGGCGCGGAGCGCCAGAGGAAGCTCGGCACGTCGTTCTCCTCGACGCGCTTCAGCTTCGCCGGGACGCCGGCCTTGCGGAAATACTTTTGCGCGAGCACGTCGCTGGCGACCTGCGACCAGGACTCGGGGACCTCGATGCCCTCGAGCCGGAACACGATCGAACCGTCGGGATTGCGGATTTCGCTGACGGCGGACCGGAAGGGAATCGCCGCATAGGGCGACTGGCCGGCGGAGGTATAGCGGCGCTCGATGCGCATGGTTCCACGTCCCTTAAAACTGCCGCGGGCAAGCGCCACGCGCGGCCGGTTGATCACCGGCTCCTGATGTCAGCCCAACTCGGTTTGATGCCCCGTGGACGTCTCGGCGTTGTGTCCCGCCTTGCTTCGCCCGGTTGCGGCCAGAGGGACCCGCAGACAGCCGTCCGCGCCCGCCGTTGCCGACATGCCCGCTGACCGCCTCGACCTCACTGGAAACTCATTCGCAGGTCGGGGGAGGCGTTCCCGCCGGCCGTCATGCGACCGTCAAAAACTAGTCCCGAATGAGCCTGGCCGTCAAGGATTAGTGCGCCTCGAACCCTGTGGACACGACATCTGGTAGTGATGTGTGAGTAGTGGGGATAAGTTTCAAGGCCGGCGCTAAGCCTTGGGAATCGCATGAGGATTCATCGCCCCGCAACAGGATTGCCACAGTGCGCGGCGAAGATTGAGCTCTCGATCGGGCAAATTCAGGGTTGACGAAATGCAAACGGCCCCTCGCGCCGCCTCCGTGCATCCGAGCTCTGCGCGCCTGCCGCCAAGTGGCTGAATCCGCGGATGACGCCGGCTCTGGATCAGGCGATCGCAAAGAGCGAATCGTGGCCGAATCGCGGCAGCTATCGGCAGCGTCATCCTGCGACTCGGCGCAGACTGGACAGCGACGCGGCGCGGTCGCATAAGCACGCCTCAGACGAGACCAACCGCGACGGGCGCTTTCGATGAAGCCTTGGCTGCTGCAGATCTTCACCTGGTGGAACGGCCAGACCCTCGGCACCCGCTTTCACACCTGGCGCTTCGGCGAGAAGGTGGGCGAGGACGAGTTGGGCAATGTCTATTACCGCATGAAGGGCGGCGCCAAGGACAAGGCGCTCGGCTTTCAGCGCCGCTGGGTGGTCTATAATGGCGAGGCCGAGGCCTCCCGCGTGCCGCCGGGCTGGAAGGGCTGGCTGCAGCACACCGTCGACGTCGCGCCGTCCGAGGAAAGCTATGCGCCGCGCGATTGGCAGATCCCGCACAAGCCCAACCTGACCGGGACGCCGCTCGCCTACCGGCCCAAGGGCTCGATCCTGGCCGAAGGCGAACGCCCGGCCGCGACCGGCGATTACGAGCCCTGGACGCCCGGGCGCTGAGGTTACTCCCGATCAGCCCTCAGCCTGAGGAGGCCCGTCAGGGCCGTCTCGAAGGATGCTCCTGATGCCTCAGGAGCCTGCTGGACCATCCTTCGAGACGCCGCTACGCGGCTCCTCAGGATGAGGGCTGAGGGTCTGGCGCGGGCCCGTTTCCGCTGCGCCCTTTTTCCGCTGCCTTTGACGTGTTACTGCCCGCCGTCGCGGGACGTCCGCGTTTGAGAATCGCAAACGATCAGCATGTCGCCGCTCCGTCGCCTCACCACCCTCGCCGCCACCGGGCTGGCGCTGCTCGCCTGCGCCGGACCCGCCCTGGCCGACCGCATCCGCAACCCGACCGCCGTCTTCGCCGGGCTGGACAAGATCACCGGCCGGATCATCTCCTTCGAGGTGGCGATCGACGAGACCGTGCAGTTCGGCGCGCTGCAACTGACCCCGCGCGTCTGCTGGACACGCCCGCCGACCGAGGCGCCGCAGACGACCACCTTCACCGAGGTGGACGAGGTCACCTTCAACAATGAATACCGCCGGATCTTCACCGGCTGGATGTATGCGTCCAGCCCCGGCCTCCATGGCGTCGAGCACGCGATCTACGATGTCTGGCTGACCGACTGCAAAGGCGGGACCGAACTCGTCGTCGACCCCAAGGAGCCGGAGGCTCCCGTTCCCGAGGAGCCGCGCCGGCCGCGCAACCCCTCGCGCGACGTCAACCAGCAGCCGGGCCTGCTGCCGGGCCAGCAACCGCCGCAGCAGGGCGGGCGCATCGATGTGCAGCCGCCGCAGGGCGTGCCCGTCGCGCCGCGCCAGGCGCCGTCCCAGCGCTTCTTCCCGACCAATCCGGGCGGCGGCCGCGGTGGCGCGCCCGATCCGGCCGGCAGCGGGCGCT
>JBKBRD010000208.1:0-533 GCA_046292405.1 Allobosea sp.
GACTTTCTCCTGCGCCATCGCGCCTGTGGCGAGCGCGGTCGAAAGGCTCAGCACGCAGAGCGCGCTGCGGAAACGGATGGAAATTGGCACGTCGATCTCTCCCCATTGTCGTTGTCGTGACAAGGGATGAGCAACCGGCGTGCCAGCCGGAGAGCGACGCTGAGAGGACAATCAGCGTCGATCTGCTCAGAAATTGGGCGTACTGCCCGCGCCCATGGCGCCGCTACGCCTCTCGCAAGGACGGCAGCATCGCGCCGGGGTTGAGAATGCCTTGCGGATCAAGCGTCTGCTTCAGCGTGCGCATCAGCGCCAGCTCGACGGGGTCCTTGACGCCCGGCAGCAGGTCTCGCTTGAGCCGGCCGATGCCGTGTTCGGCCGAGATTGAGCCGTGCAGCTCGGTGACGACGGCGTGCACCGCCGCGTTCAGCTCCTCCCAGCGCGCCAGGAACTCGGCCTTGTCGCCGCCGACCGGTTGGCTGACGTTGAAATGGACATTGCCGTCGCCGACATGGCCGAAGGGCAGCGGCCGGCAG
>JBKBRD010000208.1:543-5876 GCA_046292405.1 Allobosea sp.
GAATTCGGGCGTGGCGTGCAGCGGCACCGACACGTCATGCTTGATCGAGCCGCCCTCGAAACGCTGCACCTCCGAGAGATGTTCACGCAGCGCCCAGAACGCCGCGCGCTGGTCGAGCGAGGCGGCCAGCGCGGCGTCCGTCACCAGCCCTTGCTCCATCGCCTCCCCGAGGAAGCTCTCGACCGCCTCGTCCAGCCCGGTCGCCGATTGCGCCGAGACTTCCATCAGCACGTACCAGGGCGAGGCTTCCGACAATGGATCTCGCGTGCCCGGCGCATGGCGCAGCACGAACTCCAGGCACAACCGTGACATCAGCTCGAAGGTTGTCAGCGTGCCGCCGGCGCCGGCCTTGGCTGTGTTCAGCAGCGCCAGCGCCTCCTCCGGCCCGGGCACGGCAAGGAAGGCGGTGGCGCGCGCCGCCGGCAGCGGGAACAGCTTCATCACCGCGGCGGTGATGACGCCCAGCGTGCCTTCGGCGCCGATGAAGAGGTTCTTCAGGTCGTAGCCGGTATTGTCCTTGCGCAGCTGCTTCAGCCCGTTCCAGATCCGGCCATCGGCCAGCACCACCTCGAGCCCCATGCAGAGCTCGCGCGCATTGCCATAGGCCAGCACGGCGGTGCCGCCGGCATTGGTCGAGAGATTGCCGCCAACGGTGCAGGAGCCTTCCGAGGCCAGCGAGAGCGGGAACAGCCGCCCCGCTTTCTCCGCCGCCTCCTGCGCCCGTTGCAGCGTCACGCCGGCCTCGACGATCATCGTGTCGCCCTGCGCATCGACCGCGCGGACCGTGTCCAGACGCTGCAGCGACAGGATGATCTCGCGCCCCTCCGCGATCGGGATCTGGCCGCCGACGAGGCCGGTGTTGCCGCCCTGGGGAACCAGCGTCGCGCCCGTCGCGGCGGCGAGCTTCACCACGGCGGCGACCTCCGCGGTCGAGCCCGGCCGCACCACCGCCTGGGCCTTGCCGCGGAACAGGTCGCGCCATTCCTTGAGATAGGGCGCCATGGCGTCGGCGTCGGTGACGACGTTGCGCGCGCCGACGATGGCGGCCATCTGGTCGAGTAGTGCGGTGCTCAAGGCGGGCTCCTCAGCGCTTGCCGGGCCGGCGGAACAGGCCGACCAGTTCGACATGGGCGGAATAGCGGAATTGATCGACGGGCGTGACGCCGGCCAGCGCATAGCCGCCCTCGATCAGGATCGCGGCGTCACGCGCGAAACTCGCCGCATCGCAGGAGACATAGGCGATGGTGGCGACCTTCGAAGCCGCGAGCCGCCGCACCTGCGCTTCGGCCCCCGCGCGCGGCGGATCGAGCGCCACGGCGTCGAAGCCGTTGAGCTCGTGCTCCAGCAGCGGCCGGCGGAACAGATCGCGCACTTCGCTGGAGATCGGCTTCAACCCTTGCGTCTGGCCGCTCGCCCGCGTCAGCGCCAGCACGGCCGCCTTGTCGCTTTCCACCGCATGCACCTGCGCCCGCTCGGCCAGCCGGAAGGCGATCGGCCCGCAGCCGGAAAACAGATCCGCGACGCGCTTGACCTTCGGCAGCCCGGCCAGCACGAGCGCGCAGATCGCTTCCTCGCCTTCCGTCGTCGCCTGCAGGAAGCCGCCGGGCGCGGGCGCGACATGGGCCTTGCCCATCGCCTGCAGGGGAGGGCGGCGCTCGACGATGATCTCGCCATGCATCGACAGCCTGGCGAGGTCCAGCCGCTCGGCCGCCTCCGTCAGCGACAGCCGCAGCTTGTCGCCGGCCGGGCCGTGGCCGCGGATATCGACGTCGAGCCCGGCCTGCGAGGCGGTGATCTGGATGTCGAGCGGCTTGTTGGAGCCGCCCAGCCGGTTGGCGAGAAGCTGCGCCACGGCCGGCGCCCGCGCCAGACCAAGCGCCAGCACCGGGCAGGCTTCGACCGCGACGAGATCATGCGTGCGCGCCGCCATGAAGCCGACCATCATGCCGAGGCCTTCGCGCCGCGCATGGAAGGTGACGCGCCTGCGTCCGGCTCCATGCGCGTCGACGAGTTCGCCGATATCGGCCGCGATGCCGGCGCGCTGCAGGCCGACCACGACCTGGTTTCGCTTCCAGGCGCGGTAGAGGCCGGGCTCCATATGCTGCGCGGCGCAGCCGCCGCAGCGGGTGAAGAGCGGGCAGATCGCGGCAATGCGGCTGTCGCTCGGCGCGATGATCTCGACGAGCTGCCCGCGCTCGCCGTCGCGCACGGCGCGGACAGTCTCGCCCGGCAGCGCATAGGGCACGAAGACCTGGCCGTCGGCGCTGTCGCAGACGCCGTCGCCGCGCTGGCCGAGCCTTGCGATGGTCAGCGTCTCGTTCATGGCCAGGGGCCGCGCCGTCGCCTGCGTCTGTTCGGGCCTGCTCATGATGCTCCGGAGGTGATTTGTCCTGCCGTTTCGCCTATCAGGTCGAGGGCCAACAGGGAAATGCGACATGACCATCCGCGACGGCGTCATCGCCGCCATCGGCAACACGCCGCTGATCAGGCTGAAGGCGGCCTCCGCCGCGACCGGCTGCGCCATCCTCGGCAAGGCCGAGTTCATGAATCCCGGCCAGTCGGTCAAGGATCGCGCCGCGCTCGCCATCATCCGTGACGCCGAGCGGCGCGGGACGCTGAAACCCGGCGGCGTCATCGTCGAGGGCACGGCCGGCAATACCGGCATCGGCATCGCGCTGGTCGGCAATGCGCTTGGCTATCGCTCGGTGATCGTCATCCCCGAGACGCAGAGCCAGGAAAAGAAGGACATGCTCCGGCTCGCGGGCGCGACGCTGCTGGAGGTGCCGGCCGTCGGCTACGCCAACCCCAATAATTACGTGAAGCTCTCCGGGCGCCTGGCCGAGGAATTGGCGAAGAGCGAGCCGCACGGCGCGATCTGGGCCAACCAGTTCGACAACACCGCCAATCGCCAGGGCCATATCGACACCACAGGGCCGGAAATCTGGGCGCAGACCGAGGGCAAGGTCGATGGCTTCATCTGCGCTGTCGGCACGGGCGGGACGCTGGCCGGCACGGCGATGGCGTTGAAAAGCTTCAACCCGAAGATCCGCATCGGCCTAGCCGACCCCATGGGCGCCGCCCTGCACAGCTGGTTCACCACCGGCGAGCTGAAATCCGAGGGCTCGTCCATCACCGAGGGCATCGGCCAGGGCCGCATCACCCGCAATATCGAGGGCGCGCCGATCGACGTCTCCTTCCAGATCCCCGACGAGGAGGCGTTGCCCATCGTCTTCACTCTGCTCGAGCATGAGGGGCTGTGCCTGGGCGGTTCGTCCGGCGTCAATGTCGCCGGCGCGATCAGGCTGGCGCGCGCGCTGGGGCCGGGCCACACCATCGTGACCATCCTCTGCGACTACGGCACGCGCTATCAGTCGAAACTGTTCAACCCGGCCTTCCTGCGCGGCAAGAACCTGCCGGTCCCGGCCTGGCTGGAGCGCGATCCGGGCGCGGTCAGCCAGGCGCTGGCGCGCGTGCTGGGCTGAGTGCCGTCCTTGCGAGCGCAGCGAAGCAACTGAGGCAGCTCAACGGCGAACGACCGCCGGATCCTTGGTCGGAACCGCAAAATTGCGGGCATGGGCGGTGGAGACGAACGCTCCGAGCAGGGCGATCGCGAGCAGAAGCTTTTTCATGGGAGGGTCCAAACGGCTTCTGGGCAGCATGCGCAGGAGCACGCTCGGCCTCTGCGATTCCGGCTTGCAAATCACGCAGATAGAGCGAGCTGAGCAAATTTTCGGGCCTATCCTTGCGGAATTCGTGCTGGACCGGCGTCGTCTCCAGGTCGCGCCCAGGCGTCGCCAACCACTCTTACCCGCCCGGCCAACCGGCCCCGTTCGTATGCGTCATCACGGCGTAGAGCGAGGTGGTGCCGCAGATGAACAGGCGGTTGCGCTTGGGCCCGCCCCAGCAGAGATTGGCCACGGTTTCCGGGATGGCGAGCTTGCCGATCAGCGTGCCGTCGGGGTCGTAGACGTGCACGCCATCGCCGGCGCTGGTCCAGATCCGCCCCGTCGCATCCAGCCTGAAGCCGTCGAACAGCCCGGCGCTGCATGTCGCGAAGACGCGCGAGCCCGTCAGCCCCGCGCCGTCATCGGAGACGGCGCAGGCGCGGATATGGCGCGGTCCGTTCTCGGGGTCGTGGCTGGCGCCGGTGTCGGCGATGTAGAGGATGCGTTCGTCGCAGGAAAAGGCGAGACCGTTCGGCTTGACGAAATCATCCGCCACAACGCTCAGCGCGCCGCTGGACGGATCGATGCGATAGACCAGGCAGCGGCCGATCTCGGACTCGGCCTTGTCGCCCTCGTAATCGCTGAGAATGCCGTAATCGGGATCGGTGAACCAGATCGACCCGTCCGACTTCACCACCACGTCATTGGGCGAATTCAGGCGCTTGCCCTGGTAATGGCTGGCGAGCACGGTGATCGAGCCGTCATGCTCGGTGCGGGTCACCTGCCTGCCGCCATGCTCGCAGCTCACCAGCCGGCCCTGTCGATCGACCGTGTTGCCGTTGGAATTGCGCGCCGGCTGGCGAAACACGCCGACCGCGCCGGTCAGCGCGTCATAGCGCAGCATCCGGTCATTGGGGATGTCGGACCAGATCAGCGTGTTGTGCGCGGCGAACCAGGCCGGCCCTTCCGACCAGCGCGCCCCCGTCCACAGCCGCTCGATGCGCGCCGAGCCCGGCACGATGCGGTGAAACCGCTTGTCCAGAACCGAAACGCCAGTTCCTTCGAGAACGCCGAACATGATCGATCCTTCGATAGATGGCGCGGGAAACGCCAGCCCAAGCTCTACAGCGTCAGCCCGTCATCCCAATAGGGCGTCGCCCCGTAGAGATCGCCGAGATAATCGACGAAGGCGCGCACCTTCTGCTCCATATGCCTGCGGCTGGGATAGACCGCATGGACAGCGACGCGCTTGCCGACCGAATAACCCGGCAGCACCCGCTGAAGCGCCCCGGATTTCAGCTCCGGCCCGACATCCCAGGTGGAGCGCAGCGCGATGCCGACCCCGGCGAGCAGCGCCTCGCGCACCACCTCGCTGGAATTGGTGCGCAGCGGCCCGGCCACCCGGACCGTGACCGGCCCGTCGGGCCCCTCGAGCCGCCAATGATCGGCGTTATGAGCGATCAGCGTGTGGCGCGCCAGCGCCTCGATGCTGTCGGGCAGACCCGCTTTCGCGAGATAGCTGGGCGCGGCGCAAAGCACGCGATGGTTCGGCGCCAGGCGTTTGGCGACGAGGCTGGAATCCTGCAGGTCGGCGATGCGCACGGCGAGATCGAACCCCTCGCCGACAAGGTCGACGAAGGCGTCGGTCAGCACGAGATCGACCGTCAC
>JBKBRD010000209.1:0-5853 GCA_046292405.1 Allobosea sp.
GATACGTCAGGGCCGGTCGCCGCATAGCGGTTCTCGGCGTCGACGAAGGCGCCCCAGAGATCGACGAAGGCGCCGCCGGTCTTCTCCGTTTCGCTGCGATAGATCGCGTTGAAGGCGATGAAATCGGTCGAGAGCCGGGTATTCTGCACCGGCGGGGCTCCGACCCAGACCAGCGAAATCTTGCGGGCGGCGAAGGCCGCGGCGACCGCCTCGACGCGCAGGCGATACAACTCGGTCCAGCGCGGGCTCAGGGGCTCATGGACGATGTCGCCCTCGCGCAGCGTCTGGCGATCATTGAGCCCGAGCATGACCACGGCAATGCTGATCTTCTGCTCGCTCGCCAGCACCTGCGCGATCTGCGCGGGCCAATCGTAGAAATCGGCCCGCACCAGCCCCGAATCGGATCGGGTGCGGCTCACGACCGCGACATCGGGCCTGTCGTTCAACGCATCTTCGAGCCCGCCGGCCAGGAGATGGCCAAGAGAGTCGCCGACGACGAGAATATGATGGGCGACGTCGACCTTCTGAATGGCGGCCTGTTCCCGGTTCGCCGCGGCATTGCGCCGTACGGGTGCAACGCGCTGGCGCTGCACCGGCTGGGCTCGCGGCTGCGGAGCCAGAAAGATCCGTCCCCGCTGCAGCGTCGGATCGCGGGTCAGGAAACTGTCGCCCTCCGCCCGGATCGACGGGCCGCCGGTGACCAGCAGCAAGCAGGCCGAAGCCAGCAGCGTCAGGAGGGAGCGCATGCGCGTCATCGCCGCATCATCTCGCACGGTCGGGGGTCGAGCCGAGTCCGCAGCTTAGCGCAAACCGCGCGCTGCGTCAGCGGCTCTGCCGCATCCGCGCCAGAAGCGCCGGCGTCGGATAGCCGTCGGGGATCTCGCCACGGCTGAGCTGGTACTGGCGAACGGCGTCGCGCGTGCCGGTGCCGATGCGGCCATCGGCGTCATGGCTGTAGAGTCCCAGCGCCTTCAGCCGGCGTTGCAGATCCTGCGTGCCGGCCTTGTCGAGACGCGGCGCGCTCACCGGCCAGTCCGCCTGGATGGCCGGGCGCCCCATGATCCGGTCGCCGAGATGGCCGACGGCCAGCGCATAGGCGTCGGAGGAATTGTACTTCTTGATGACGTCGAAATTCTCGGTCAGCAGCATGACCGGGCCGCGGTGGCCGGCGGGGTAGAACAGCCGGCCCTCGCCACGCCCCGGCATCGCCTTGCCATCGGCGCGGCGCACGCCGGCGCTGGCGAAGCTCGCGAAGCTGGCGCGGCTAAGCCTGTGGTCGAAGCCCTCCGGCAGCACCACCTCCAGCCCCCAGGGCAGGCCCTGCACCCAGCCATGGCCCTTGAGATAATTGGCGGTGGAGGCCAAGGCGTCGCCGGTCGAGCTCCAGATGTCGGCATGGCCGTCGCCGGTCCAGTCGACGGCGTATTTCATGTAGCTCGACGGCATGAACTGGGTATGGCCCATCGCCCCGGCCCAGGAGCCGCGCAGCTCGTTGCGCTCGACATGGCCCTTCTGAATCAGCTCCAGCGCGGTCAGCAACTCGTCGCGGAAGAAGTCGCCGCGATAGCGGATCTGGGCCAGCGTCGCGAGCGAGCGGATGGTGTCCTTGTCGCCCTTGAACGAGCCGTAATTGGTCTCCATCCCCCAGACGCCGAGCACGATTTCGCGAGGCACGCCATAGCGCGCCTCGATCTGCGCGAGCGCGCCGGCATTGGTCTCCGCGGCCTCGCGCCCGCGGCCGATACGCGCGCCGCCCACCGCGCTGTTCAGATAGCCCCAGATCGGCGCGGTGAATTCCGACTGCTTCTTCGTCAGGGCGACGATGCTCGGGTCCGGCGTCAGACCGCTGAAGGCGGTGTCGAAGACCGCGCGGGAGATGCCGCGCGCCTGGGCCTGCGGCCAGAGCGCGCGCAGGAAAGCGTCGAAGCCCTGCGCCGGCGCGGGCCTGGCGGCCGCGTTGATCGACCCAGTGGTCTGCGCCAGCGCCGGAGACAGGCTGATGACGACCGCGGCGGCGATCACGGAGAGGCGCATGGCGAACCCTTCTCTGGCAGGCGTGGCGGAGGAGCCCCCAACACCGCCCGAACTAGTTTAACCGGCGGTTAATCCCGCGCAATCCTCGCTGCGGCGAAGGCGTCAGCCCCCATGCCGAGGCTCCGCGCCAGCGGCGTCTCGAAAGATGCTCCTGTTCGCGCGGGAGCCTTCTGGACCATCCTTCGAGACGGCCTTTCAGGCCTCCGCAGGATGGGGGCTGAGGGGGTGGCCCTACTAAACCGCATTGCGCCGCTTCAGCGCATCTTCCCAGGCGAGGGCGTGGCGGACGATTTCCTCGAGATCGTCGTGGAGCGGCCGCCAGTCCAGCGCGCTGCGGATGCGGTCGGCCTTGGCGATGAGAGAGGCCGGGTCGCCTTGCCGGCGGGGCGAGAGCTTGACCGGGAAATCCACTCCCGAGACGCGCTTCACCACCTCGGTCACCTCCCTGACGGAATAACCGCGGCCATAACCGCAATTCATCGTCAGATTGGCGCCGCCTGCCCGCAGATGGTCGAGCGCGGCGACATGGGCGCGGGCAAGATCGGTGACGTGGATGTAGTCGCGCACGCAGGTGCCGTCGGGCGTGGGGTAGTCGGTCCCGAAGATTTCGAGGCCAGCGCGCTGGCCCATCGCGGCCTGGCACGCAACCTTGATCAGATGCGTGGCGTTGGACCCGGACTGGCCGGAGCGGCCGCGCGGATCGGCGCCGGCGACGTTGAAGTAGCGCAGGGCGATGTAGCTGAGGGGATGGGCGCGGGCGACGTCGGCCAGCATCCATTCGCTCATCAGCTTCGAGCGGCCATAGGGATTGATCGGGTCGAGCGCGGTGTCCTCGGGAACGGGCGAGACCGCAGGTTCCCCGTAGACGGCCGCCGTCGAGGAGAAGATCAGATGCTTGACGCCGCAACGCACTGCGCTCTCCAGCAGCGCGCGAGTCTTGACGGTGTTGTTCAGGTAATAGCCCAGCGGATTGGCGACCGAGTCCGGCACGACGATCCGCGCGGCGAAATGCGCGATCGCCGTGACGCCATGCTCGGCCAGCGTCCGCTCCAGCAATGGCTGGTCGGCGATGTCGCCGCGCACGAAAGTCGCTTCGCTCGGCACCGACGCCCAGAAGCCGGTCGACAGATCGTCGAGCACCACGACGGTTTCGCCGCGGTCGAGGAGTTCCAGCACCATGTGGCTGCCGATATAGCCGGCGCCGCCGGTCACGAGGATCGCCATCGCTTTGCTCCAGTCATGAGATTGCTTTGTTAGTGCAATCAAAAAAGATTGACGAGCCGGCAAGGCTCGTTCTGGTATCCCTCGGCCTCGACCGGGTTTTCGGATCCTGTTCCCCGCCTACACTTTTTGCCTGTCGCCGGCAGGCGCCTGAAATGGACCTTCCATGAGCAATCGCATTCGCAAGGCCGTCATCCCCGTCGCAGGGCTCGGCACGCGCTTTCTGCCCGCCACCAAGGCCATCCCGAAGGAAATGCTGACGATCGTCGATCGGCCGGTGGTGCAGCACGTCGTCGACGAGGCGCGGGCGGCGGGCATCGAGCACTTCGTCTTCATCACCGGCCGCAACAAGGGCGTGATCGAGGACCATTTCGATTCGGCCTACGAGCTGGAGGCGACGCTGGAGCGGCGGGGCAAGACCAAGGAGCTCGAGGCGCTGCGGGCCGATCTGCCGCTCGCCGGCGGGACGAGCTTCACGCGTCAACAGGGGCCGCTCGGCCTCGGGCACGCGGTCTGGTGCGCGCGCGACATCATCGGCGACGACGAGCCCTTCGCGCTGCTGCTGCCCGACATGCTGCACCACAGCCATGGCAAGGGCTGCCTCGCCGAAATGATCGAGGCCTTCAAGAAGCATGGCGGCAATCACATCGCGGTCGCCCCCGTCCCCGACGACCAGACGCATCAATACGGCATCGTCGGTGTCGAGGATGTGAAGGCCAAGGTGTCCAAGATCACCAAGATGGTCGAGAAGCCGGCCAAGGGCACGGCGCCGTCCAACCTGCACATCACCGGCCGCTACATTCTGCAACCGACCATCTTCAATCTCCTGGCCAATCAGGAGCCGGGCGCGGGCGGCGAGATCCAGCTGACCGATTCGATGATCGCCCTGTCGCGGCTCGAGCCGTTCTTCGCCTGCCGCTTCGACGGCGACATCTACGACACCGGCTCGAAGATCGGCTTCCTGGTCGCCAATATCGCCTATGCGCTTGACCGGAGCGACATAGCTGGCGAGTTGCGCCGCGAAATGGAGCGGCTGCTCGAGCGCTGAGGCCAAGGGAGGCGGCAAGGTGAGCGCGAGCGCCATCGTCTTCGACCGCGCGCTGGCCCGTCGGAGGCTGGCGCGCGCGCTTGCCGGCGAGCATCCCGATTTCCTGCTGACGCGGGCGGCCGACGATCTCGCTGACCGGCTTTCGGCGGTGCTGCGCCGCTTCGATGTCGCGCTCGACCTCGCCACCGCGCTGCCCGTGGCCGTGCCGGCGTTGCGCGAGAAGGCCTTGCAAGTGTTGCGCATGGCCGAAGTCGCAGGTCCTGACTGCGATTTCGTCGGCGATCTCGAAGCCCTGCCGCTCGCCGCGGAATCGCTCGATCTCGCGGTGTCGCTTCTGGCCCTGCAGGGCGTCAACGATCTGCCGGGCGCGCTGATCCAGATCCGGCGCAGCCTGCGGCCCGACGGGCTGTTCATCGGCTGCATGCTGGCCGGGCGGACATTGCAGGAATTGCGGCAGGCGCTGCTCGAGGCCGAGGTCGCCACCAGCGGCGGCGCCAGCCCGCGCATCGCCCCCTTCGCCGATCTGCGCGATCTCGGCAGCCTGTTGCAGCGCGCCGGCTTCGCGCTGCCGGTGGTGGACAGCGAAGTGGTGACCGTCCGCTATGGCGACATGTTCGGGCTGTTGCGCGATCTGCGCGCCATGGGCTGGGCCAATGCGCTGGGCGATCGACGCCGCGTCGGGCTGCGGCGCGACACGCTGGCGCGAGCCGCCGCGCTCTATGCCGAGCGCTTCTCGGATGCGGATGGGCGGGTGCGGGCGAGTTTCGAACTGGTCTGGCTCTCGGGCTGGGCCCCGCATGAAAGCCAGCAGAAGCCGCTCAGGCCCGGTTCCGCCAAAACGCGTCTGGCCGATGCGCTCGGCGTCGGCGAGTTCGGGCCCGGGGACGTTTAGGCGGAGAAGGCGATGGCGGAGAGAAAGCCGAGGCTGGAACGCAGCGCCTTCAAGCTGTTCAAGCCGATCCCGACGCGCTGGCACGACAATGACGTGTTCGGCCACGTCAACAATGTCGTCTACTACTCATGGTTCGACACCGCCGTCTGTTCCTGGCTGGTCGAGCGAGGCTTCATGGACATCCAGGCGAGCCCCGTCGTCGGGCTCGTGGTCGAAACCGGCTGCACCTATTTCGAAAGCGTCGCCTTCCCCGAGACCGTCGAGGTCGGGCTGGCGGTCGAGCGCGTCGGGCGCAGCGCGGTGACCTATCGGTTGGGGATCTTCCGCGCCGGCGGCGCCGCGGCGGCGGCGCAGGGCCATTTCACCCATGTCTATGTCCAGCGCGACACGCAAAGGCCGACGGAGATTCCGCCGGCCCTGCGCGAAGCGCTGGTTGCGCTCACATGGTGAGCCGGACCGAGGCGATTTCCGCCGCGATCTTCTTGAACACCGGGCTCAGCTGCGAAGCGTTCTGCACGTCGTAATACATGGAGGGCGACGAGGCGCAGTTGCGCAGCAGGTTGGCGTCGCCGTTGATCACGCGGATGGTGTAGATCTGGATGCCCGCCGCCTTGGCGTTGGTGCAGGCCAGGGCCGTGCGCCCGTCGATCGTGTTGCC
>JBKBRD010000210.1:0-5836 GCA_046292405.1 Allobosea sp.
CGGCCATCGGCGTCGACCGTGTAGGGGATGTGGGTGTCGATGCCGCGCTCGGCGAGCATGCGGCCATTGGCCATCCAGATGTCGAAGTCCTCGCGGCCATGGCCGGGCGCGGTGTGGACGAAGCCGGTGCCGGCCTCGTCGGTGACATGGTCGCCGTCGAGGAGCGGGACGTCGAACGCGTAGCCGCCGCGCCAGCCTTCATCCTGAGGAGCAGGCGCAGCCTGCGTCTCGAAGGATGCCCCCGTGCGCTCTGGACCATCCTTCGAGACGGCGCTGCGCGCCTCCTCAGGATGAGGGCTGAGAGGGTGGCGGGCGGCGAGGCCGGCAAGCTGGTCCGCGGGCACGTCAGCGACAAGTTCGAAGGCTTCGACCTTGGCCGCCTTGAAGACGCTTTCGGCGAGGTTCTTGGCCAGGATGTAGGTCGCGCCGGTCTTGGCCCAGTTCTGCTCCGGCGCGGCGGTGACGCGATACAGGCCGTAGGCGATCTTGTTGTTGAACGAGATCGCGCGGTTGCCGGGGATGGTCCAGGGGGTGGTGGTCCAGATGACGATGGCAGGCACGGAAAGCTGCGACCATGACGGCGGCGCGTTCTGCACCGGAAACGCCACGAACACCGTGTCGCTCGTGTGCTCCTCGTATTCGACCTCCGCCTCGGCGAGCGCGGTCTTCTCGACCACCGACCACATCACCGGCTTGGAGCCGCGATAGAGCTGGCCGCTCTCGGCGAATTTCATGATCTCGCGGGCGATCTGCGCCTCGGCCGGATAGGCCATGGTCAAATAGGGGTCGTCCCAGTCGCCCTCGACGCCCAGCCGCTTGAACTCCTCGCGCTGGATGTCGACCCATTTCTCGGCGAAGGCGCGGCATTCCTTGCGGAACTCGACGACCGGGACATCGTCCTTGTTCTGGCCCTTGGCGCGGTACTGCTCCTCGATCTTCCATTCGATCGGCAGACCATGGCAGTCCCAGCCCGGCACGTAGTTTGAATCATGGCCGAGCATCTGCTGCGAGCGGACGACGAGGTCCTTCAGCACCTTGTTCAGCGCATGGCCGATATGGATGTTGCCATTGGCGTAAGGCGGGCCGTCATGCAGCACGAAGCGCTCGCGCCCCTTGGCCGCTTCGCGCAGCTTGCGATAGAGGTCGATGCGGGCCCAGCGCGCCAGCAGCTCGGGCTCGCGCTGCGGCAGGCCGGCGCGCATCGGGAACTCGGTCTGGGGCAGGAACAGCGTCTGCCCGTAATCCTTCGCGTCAGCGGTCTTGTCGGTGGCTGTGTCGGTCATGGAATCCGGCTCGGGCAAGGGGACGGGCTCGCCAGGGCTGGCGGGGCGCTTTCGTCCTTCGGGACAGGAGATGCGGCGGTCATCCCGGACTGCGCAGGCGCCCGCGCATCAGCGCAGGGCGGCAGCCGGGCCCGTAATTCGCCGAGGCGAGCATGCTGATATGACGCAAAGAGCGGACATGAGCGGCTTCTAGCAGGCGGCGCTTACGGAAGAAAGGGCGGTGTTTCCGCCAGCAGGGCGCGGGCGCGGACGCTGTCTGAATCCATCTGGACGATCAGCGCCTCGAGCGAAGCGAACTTCTCCTCGCCGCGCAGGAAGCCGACGAAGGCGACATCGACGCTCTTGCCATAGAGATCGCCGCTGAAATCGAAGACGAAGGTCTCGAGACGGGGCGCGCCGTCATCGAAGGTCGGGCGGCTGCCGAAGCTTGCGACGCCGTCGCGCCAGACGCCGTCGATCTTCATGCGCACGGCATAGATGCCGTATTTCAGCCGGCAGTCGCGCGGCAGATGCAGATTGGCGGTGGGGTAGCCGAGATCGCGGCCGCGCTTGTCGCCATGGGCGACCTCGCCGCGCACGAACCAGGGGTGGCCGAGGAACTCCGCCGCCCGCGCCACATCGCCGTGCCCCAGCGCCGTGCGGATGAGGGAGGATGACACCGTCTCGCCCTGCCATTGAAAGGGGGGCACGACGATGACGGGCTTGAGCTCCTCCTCGAGCATTTCGGTCAGCATCTCCGGCGAGCCGGCCCGGCCCTTGCCGAAATGAAAATCATAGCCGCAGACGATCGCGGCGGCGCCGAGCTGGCCGCAGAGAATGCCGTTGATGAAGTCGCGGGCGCTGGTCGCGGCGATGGCGCGGTCGAAAGGCAGGACGAAATGCAGCTTGATCCCGAGTTCCGCCAGAAGCTCCGCCTTCACCTCTGGAGGGGTGAGGCGGAAGACGGGATCCTCGGGCCTGAAGAAGCTGCGCGGATGGGGCTCGAAGGTCAGCACAGCCGGGCGCCGATTCATCATCTCGCCCAGTTCGACCGCTTCGCGAGCCAATTCGGCATGGCCGCGGTGAACCCCATCGAAATTGCCGAGCGCCAGCACCGTGCCGCGAAAGCAGGCGGCCACGGCATGTTCGCCGAGAACGATACGTGTATAGGCCGGCTGCGCAGCGGCTGGATGGCTCATCGGTCGAAAGCGTCCGGTTAACGGCCAAGACAGCCGGGCTTGCGGGTGTTTGGCCGAAAGCGCGCGAAGCCGTCAAGCAGCCTGGGCAAGCGCCTCAATCGGCGAACGGCTTGCGGGCCGGCGGCAGAGCGACCCAGGCCTCCCCTTCCAGCACGGCCTTGCCGTCGACGAGACATTCGCAGAACAGCCGCGCCCGGCGGCGCTCCGCCACCAGTTCCACCACCTCGACGCGCGCGGTCACGACGTCGCCGATCTTCACCGGCGCCAGAAAGGTCAGGGTTTGCGAGAGGTAGACAGCGCCCGGCCCCGGCAGGCGCGTGCCCAGCAACGCCGAGACCAGGCTCGCCGTCAGCATGCCATGGGCGATGCGCTGGCCGAATTTGGTGGTCGCGGCATAGCGATCGCAGAGGTGGATCGGGTTGGCGTCGCCCGAGAGATCGGCGAACAGCGAAACGTCGCGCTCCATCACCGTGCGCATCAGGCTCTCGCTCTGGCCGACCGCCAGATCCTCGAAACCATAGACTTGATAGAGTGCCGTGCTCATCGCCTGCTGCCGCTCCAGGACATTGACATGAATGGCGGCGCGCCGCCGGCCGCTCGGGCCTCGTCATCGAACGTGTCACAGGGCAATGGGTTCAACCATTGGACTTTGGTGCGTTGCGGACCATGGCGCAGCGGAACTGCGCGATCGGATTAACCCGATCGAAACCGGGCCGCTGTAGACGTTCGGGCATGCCGCCAAGGACGACGGCAGCGCGTCCGGGCCCGCGTCCCGGTACGCAACGCGATGCTTGGAGCACACCTCATGGCTCTCGACCCAACCATGCCGATCCTGGTGGTCGACGACTATCAGACGATGGTGCGGATCATCCGCAATCTGCTGAAGCAGCTCGGATTCGAGAATGTCGACGACGCCGCGGACGGCTCCGCCGCAATCGAAAAGATGCGCGACAAGAAATACGGTCTCGTCATTTCCGACTGGAACATGGAGCCGATGACCGGCTTCGAGCTGCTGCGGCGCGTCCGCGAGGAAGCGGCGATCTCCGAAACGCCCTTCATCATCGTCACCGCGGAATCGAAGACCGAAAACGTCATCGCCGCCAAGAAGGCCGGCGTGAACAACTACATCGTCAAGCCGTTCAATGCGCAGACGCTGAAAAACAAGATCGAATCGGTCTGCGCCGCCTGAGCCTCACCAGACCAGATGCTCGCAGGCATAGTCCGGCCGATGCGTCTGGCCGGCGATCCAGCCATGCCGCGCCTCCCATGATTCTTCCATCAAATCCTGGGCGTGGATGCCGGCCAGCACCATGATGCTGGCGACGCCATAGGCGTGGGCGCCGGCAATGTCGGTCCGGATCGCGTCGCCGATCGCGCAGATCCTCGATTTCGCGATGTCCGCGCCGCGCTTTTCGCAGGCTATGCGCAGCGCCGCGTCGTAGATCGGCCGGTGCGGCTTGCCGGCGTAGATCGCCTCCCCGCCCATCTCCTCATAGGCCAGCGCCAACGAGCCGGCGCAGGGGACGATGCGGCCGCCGCGATCGACCACCAGATCGGGATTGGCGCAGATCAGGCTGAGCTTGCGCCGGGCGAAGCCGGTGAGCATGTCGGCATAGGTCTCGGCCGTCTCGATTTCGTCGTTGAACAGGCCGGTGCAAAGCACATAGGCGGCCTCATCGGCTGAAACGCGCGGCGCCTCGAGGCCGGCGATCAGCGGCAGGTCCCGGTCAGGGCCGATCATGTAAAGCGGCTGGCCCGCACGCGCGGCGATCAGCGAGCGGCAGACGTCCCCCGAGGTGACGACCGCGTCGAACGCCGCCTCGGGGACCCCGAGCCCGGAGAGCTGCGCCAGAATTTCGACGTGAGGGCGCGGCGCATTGGTGACCAGCACCACAGTGGCGCCTTGCCGGCGCATCGCGACAAGCGCGTCGACGGCGCCGCCATGGGCGGAGACGCCGTTATGGACCACGCCCCAGATATCGCAGAAACAAAGGTCGAACCCATCCGCGATCTCGGACAATCCGGCGAGCGGGCGCGTCTGGGTGGCGATGGACGAGGTCAAGGCGGTCACTCCGGTCAACGGGCCTGCGCGCCTTCTCCCTGATTGCGCCGCCGCTGCCAAGGGCGGGGCGCCAGGAAGATGCGGCCTCGGGCTCGATCAGGCGGTGGCGCGCCGCAGCACGGCCCGGAACGGCAGGCGCTCTGGCGCCTCGACCTGGGGCTTCGCAGCCTGGGCGTCGGGATAGCCGATCACATCCGCGCTGGCGCGTGTCGGCGGCTCGGGCCGGGCTTGCGCCTCCGGCATGCCGGATGGCTGCGCCGGCTCGGCGAAGACCTCCGGCCTGACCGGGCGCGGCGGCGAGAAGACAAAGCCCTGCGCATAGGAGACGCCGAGTTCGATCATATCCGCGACCGCCGGGTTGTCGGCGACCTCTTCCGCCACCAGCGTGATCGAGGCGCGCGCCAGCAACGTCGCGAGGTCGCTGGCCGCGATGTCGAGCGAGATCTCTCCCTGCATCTCCGCCTGGAGCAAGGCCGCGGGGGCCTTGACGAAGCGGACGCCGCGCTCGAACAGCGAAGCCGGATCGAAGCGCAGATCGCCGACATGATCGAGCGCGAATCGGACGCCGGTGGCCGCCATCGCGCCGAGAAGCCCAAGGCTGGCGGGGTCGAGCTGGCGGAAGACGGGCTGCGGGATTTCGACGACCAGGCTGGCGGCGTGTTCGCTGTATTTGTCCAGAATGCGCGCCAGCGTCGCCAGAGCACGCGATGAGCCCCAGGTCGCGCGGCTGATATTGCAGGAGACGAACAGCGCCGGCTCACGGTCGGCTCCGGCCTTGGCCTTGGCGCCAAGATGGCGGGCGATCGCCAGCGTCCGGGTCAGCACCAGCGCATCCAGCGTCGGGCCGAAGCCGCGCTCTTCGATGATGTCGATGAACTGCTCCGGCATCAGCAGCGTGGCCTCGTCCAGCCGCAGCCGCACCAGCGCCTCGTAGCCACGCGTGCGCCGCTGCGGCAGCTCCACGATCGGCTGCAGATGCACCTCGACGCGGCCTTCCGACAAGGCGAGGCTGATGATCCCGGCGCGCTCGTTCTCGGCCTGGCGCCCCGCCTCGCGCGCCGCTTCCTCGCGCTCGGCGATCAGGGCCTCCTGGCGCGCCCGGCGGGCGGCTTCGGGATCGACGACCGGGATCGGAGCCGGCTGCGGCGGCGCAGCCTGGGCCGGAACCGGGCGCGCCCGCGTGAGCTGCTCGTCATGGTCGGCCAGCGTCGTCGCGACCTGGTGAATCAGGTCGCCGAGCAACCCGACCTCGGCCGTCAGCTCGTTGATGGCGGCGCGCGCCGGCGCCGCGTCGGCGTCGCGCATCGGCATCT
>JBKBRD010000211.1:0-2662 GCA_046292405.1 Allobosea sp.
GTCTGCGTCAGCGCGTTGAAGAGGGTCGACTTGCCGACATTCGGCAGGCCGACGATACCGCATTTGAAACCCATGATGGTCAGTTCGCTTTGAAGAAGGCGTCAGGATCGACGCGGAAGGGATTGATGATGATGAGTTGGCCATATCGCGTCTCGTGGCCCATGTCTTCCGACAGGAAGTGACTGCAGGCGACCAGGAGGCAATCGAACCATTGATAGCCGAGGTGGTTACGAACATCCCATGCGAGCTCGACATCTTCCGGGGCAAGCGGCTTTTCGCCAAATGCGCGTAACATGTCGACCGCATCACGCGCGACTGGGACCGCGGCGTTCTCCTTGCGCAAAATCCAACGAGTCAGTTCGTTCAAGACCTGAAGGTTCAGGAGCAATTGGTCGACGGTCGCCAGTCGCTCCAGCCAGAGTCTCGCGGCGGCGTGCTTGACCCCCGCAGAGGGGTCCCGCGCGTAAATCAGAACATTGGTGTCGACGAAGACGCGTTGGTCAGCGATCATAAATTTGATCGCGTGTCGGCGCGTTCCCGTTGTTATCTGTCAGTTTCAGCGACGGCCCGTCGAGAAAACGACGCATCGCCTCCGCCTTGCCGATGGGCGGTCCAATCCGCTGTTGCAGGAGTTCGCCGACCATACGCGACATGCTCTTGCCCTGCCGTGCCGCGGCAATCCTGAGTTGTTGATAGGTCTCGTCAGGCAAGGTCACAGTCAGGTTCTTCATCGGGCCGACCTCCTGCTACCGATATCGTGTTCCCGTGTTTGCGTGTCAATCAACCGCCTTTTCGCCGAGCCGCTTCACCGCGCCATGGCCGCGCGCCTCCATGAAGAGATGGACCTTGTTCTGGAAGCCGGCGTCGTCGCCTGCTGCAAGGAGGGCAGCGTTGTCGGCGCAGGCGGTGCAGAGATCCTCGACCCAGTCCTGCTCCGCCTTGCCGAAATCGTTCAGCACATAGCCGTGCACCAAGGCCTTGTCGCCGGGATGGCCGATGCCCATGCGCACCCGGCGATAGTCGTTGCCGATCATGGCGGTGGTCGAGCGCAGGCCGTTATGCCCGGCATTGCCGCCGCCGAGCTTCACCCTGAGCTTGGCGGGGGGCAGGTCGAGCTCGTCGTGAAAGACGACGACTTCGGCCGGCGCGACCTTGAAGAAGCGCGCGGCCTCGCCGATCGCGCGGCCGGATTCGTTCATGAAAGTCATCGGCTTGAGCAGGACGACCTTCTCGCCGCCGATCGTCGCCTCGCAGGCTTCGCCCTGGAAGCGCCCGCGCCAGGGCGAGGCGCGGTGGGCGCGGGCGATCGCTTCCAGCGCCATGAAGCCGATATTGTGGCGGTTGCGTGCATAGCGCGCGCCGGGATTGCCGAGACCGGCGAAGATCAGCATGGCGGAGGGCTCCGGCTCAAAGCAAGACGGCCGGGAAAACCCGGCCGCCTGGTCGCAATCATGGCTGCGAGCGTCCGCAGACGCCGCGGCAGGCTCAGGCCTTGGGCTCTTCGGCGGCCGCTTCAGCCGGCTCTTCATCGATCATCGGCGGGACGACGGTGACGATCGTCGCATCCGAGCCGATGCTGAGCTTGGCTCCGGCCGGCAGCTTGATGACGCTGGCTTCGAGCGAGTCGCCGATTTCAAGGCCGGCGACCGAGACCTCGAAGGCCTCCGGGATATTTTCGGGCTCGACCGTGATTTCGAGCGAGTGCTCGACGATCTGCACGAGGCCGCCATTCTTGACGCCGGGGCTGGCGTCCTGGCCGGTCACATGGATCGGAACTTCGACGGTCACGGTCTGGCCGGCGGCGACACGCAGGAAATCGACGTGGATCGGGAAATCCTTGACCGGGTCGAGCTGGTAGTCGCGCGGGATGACGCGGGTCTTCTTGCCATCGACGGTGACGTCGAACAGCGTGGTCAGGAAGTGGCCGCCATAAATCAGGAGGCGGGTCTTGTTGGCGTCGAGCGCGATCGCCTCGGGAGCGGCGCCCCCGCCATAGATCACGGCTGGTGTCAGGCCTTGACGACGTACTGCCCGGGCGGCCCCCTTGCCGACCTGGGCGCGCGCCGAAGCCTCGATTTGCTTCACGGCGGTCATGGTGTTGTTTCCTAGCTTCAAAAGACAAGGCCGCCGGAAAGGCGGCCATTTCGGATCAGCGCCTGTGCCTCCAAGGGTGTCAGCGGGCGCTGGCAGGCTCATAGGCGAAAAGACGCGGTAGGACAAGGCGCTGGTCGATCTCTCATGCGCCGCGCCGCGTCCGCGCCGTCTCGCAGTCTGATCCGGAGCCGCCGACTGGACCATCCTTCGAGCCGCAGCTGACGCGCTGCGGTCGGACGCGTTTCACGCCGCCGTTGCGGTCACCGCCGCTACGGAGGCGGGCCGCTTGCGGCCGAAGCGCGCCAGCAGCTGCGTCGTCACGCAGGCGGGCACGGCGGGGGAATACAGGAAACCCTGGCCGTAGCGGCAGCCCATGGCCCTCAGCCTGTCGGCCTGCGCCTCGGTCTCGATTCCTTCCGCGATGATCGTCATGCCGAGGCGGCTGGCGATGGTGATCAGCGATTCGATGATCACGCTGCTGCGGGCCTGCTGCTCCACCCCCGTGACGAAGGCCTTGTCGATCTTGATGATGTCGACGGGGAAGTCGAGCAGATGCGTCAGCGACGCA
>JBKBRD010000211.1:2760-5807 GCA_046292405.1 Allobosea sp.
GAAGCCGGTGCCGAAATCATCGAGCGAAACGCGGATGCCGCGCTCCCGCAGCGTCTGGATGGTGCGCGCGACCGCCTGGCGGCGCCCCCCCATGAAAACCTGCTCGGTGATCTCGACCACCAGATGCTCGGGCGACAGCTGGACCTTGTCGAGCGCCCTGGCGATGCGCTGGCACAGATCGCCCTTCTGAAAATCGGCGGAGGTGATGTTGAGACCGATCTGCGGCGTGAGGCCGCTCAGGTTCCAGGCTGCCAGATCGCCCGCCATGCTCGCCAGCATCTGCGTGGTGATGCGATAGGCGACCTTGGGGTCGCGCAGCGCCTCCTGGAAATCGCCGGCCGTGACGACGCGGCCATCGCTCATGCGCATGCGCGCCAGCGCCTCGAGCCCGACGATGGCGCCGGAGCCGATCTCGACGACTGGCTGGTAATGCGCGAAAATCCGCCCGCCCGCGAGCGCCTCGTCGACATGGCGCAGGATCTGGATGCGGCGCGTCATCGAGGTCCGCAGCCCTTCCTTGAAGCGGACATAGCCGCCGCGCCGGGTTTCCTTGGCGTGATAGAGCGCGAAATCGGCGTTCTGGCGCAATGTGGCCGCGTCGGCCCCATCCGCTCCCGCCAGCACGCCGCCGATGGTGACGCTGGGAATGATGGCGTGGCCGCCATGATCGAGCGGCAGGCTCATCGCGTTCAGGATCGCCAGCGCGACCGCGCGCAACGGGGTCGATCCGCTGCAACCGGGCAGGAGCACGGCGAATTCGTCGCCGCCGATGCGGCAGGCGAGCCCGTCGCCCACCACCGCCTGCAGCCGCCGGCCCACCGCCGCGATCAGCGCGTCGCCGACATCATGGCCCATCCCGTCATTGACGGTCTTGAGGTTGTCGATGTCGATCAGCATCAGCCCGAAATCCTGGGCTGGGGCCGTCGTCGCCCGCTCATAGGCCTCGTTGAAATGCGCGCGGTTGGGCAGCCCGGTCAGGGTGTCGCAATAGGCCAGCCGGTGATTATGGGACTGGACCCGCTCATGCTCGATCGCGATGGCGCAGAGATGGGCGCAGGTGGCGACGGTCCGGCGCTCGCGCGCGGCTGGGCCGCGCTTGGCGCGAAAATAGAAGGCGAAGCTGCCGATGACGCTGCCGTCGCGGGCACGGATCGGACTGGACCAGCAGGCGAGCAGCCCGAGCGCCAGCGCAGGCGCGCGGAACTCCGCCCAGAGCGGGTCTGTCTCGATGTCGAGGACCGTGACCGGCTCGCCGCGGACCATCGCAGCGCCGCAGGAGCCGGTTGTCGGACCGACCGGAATGCCGTCCAGCTCCGCGCAATATTCAACCGGCAGGCTGGGAGCCGCCAGAGTCTTCAAACGCTGCTCGGGCGTGACCGAGACGACCGAGCAGACGGCGCCGGGCGAAATCGCTTCGGCTCCGAGGCACAGGGCCTCCATGATCGCCACGAGGGGCTCGCCGCGGGCGATGGCCTCGAGCGTCTCGTTCTGGAGAAGCTGCAGCCGTTTCGACGGGGTTATCGGGGCCATGTGCGCTCGTTCTGGTGGAGCGCGGACCCTATGCCGCGAGCATGAAACGGGCGTTCCTGCGATCGCTCAAATTGTCGGTAATCGCCCTCAGGCTGGCACGAGGCCGAGCCTTTCGTCGCGCCGGCGCAGCAGATGCATCAGCGGCAGGGCCAAGAGCACCATCCAGGCCTTGCCGAGGATCTGCCCGAGCAGGAAATCCAGGCTGCCGAAAGCGAGCCAGAGGAAGACGAAGCTGTCGACAATGAGGCCGAGCACGCTGGAGGCGGCGACGGCCAGCACGAAATGGCGGCGTTGCAGCGGGGTGTAGACCGCGAAATCCGCCAGCTCCGACAGCAGGAACGCCGCGACCGAGGCGATGACGATCGCAGGCGCTGCGACCAGTCCGGAGATCGCCGCGCCGATGACGATGGCGACCAGGCCCATCCTTGCGCCGAGACGACGCTGCACCATGTCGCGCAGCACAAGCGCCAGGCCGATCATCAGCACGCCGCTGGGCGCGTCGACGCCGGGAGCGACAGGCACGAGGCAGGGGCCGTTGGGTACGCAGACCAGACCGACATGGCCGATCATCCAGTTGGCGAGCGGGATGGTGAGGGTGAAGAGCGCGAGGGCGATCCACCCCTCGATGCGGCGCTGGCGGTCAGGTGTCATGGCTTGGGCCCGTATTGTCGATATCGTCCAGAAAGGCGGCGTAGCCCTTGGCCCGCAGATCGCAGGCCGGGCAGGCGCCGCAGCCGAAGCCCCAGTCATGGCGCTTCGAGCGGTCGCCCCTATAGCAGCTATGTGTCTCGTCGATGACGAGGCGCAGCAGCGCATCGCCGCCGATGGCGCGGGCCAGCGCGAAGGTCTGCGCCTTGTCGCGCCACATCAGCGGCGTGTGCAGCACGAGGCGCCGATCGAGGCCGAGACCGAGCGCGACCTGCATCGCCTTGATGGTGTCGTCGCGGCAGTCGGGATAGCCGGAATAGTCGGTCTCGCAGACGCCGAGAACGATGTGCTTGCAATCGCGGCGATAAGCCAAAGCCGCGGCGAAGGTCAGGAAGATCAGGTTGCGGCCGGGCACGAAGGTCGTCGGCAGGCCGCTCTCGGCGAAGGCGATCTCGCTTTCGCGCGTCAGGGCCGTATCCGACATGGCGCCGAGCGTCGTCAGATCGAGCAGATGATCGGGACCGAGCCCCGTCGCCGCGGCGGGCAGGATGCCGGGCAGAAGCTGGCGCACGGTCTGGCGGCAGGTCAGCTCGACGCTGTGGCGCTGGCCATAGTCGAAGCCGAGCGTCTCGACGCTCGCGAAGCGCTCCAGCGCCCAGGCGAGGGCGACGGTCGAATCCTGGCCGCCGGAGAACAGCACGAGGGCGCGGGAGCCGCCCATGACGCCGCGCGCCTCAGCCCAGGGAGCGGGCGCGAGCCCGCATTGCGACGTCTCCGCGCCTGCGCGGGAGGCTGTTATCCGACGACGTTGCGCGCCTCGTCAGGCAGAGGGCTTGCCGGGACAGCATCGGCAGCTCAATCGAACAGGC
>JBKBRD010000212.1:0-5784 GCA_046292405.1 Allobosea sp.
CGTCATCGGTCTTTTCGGCGGCATCGCCGCGGCGGGCCTCGGCGGCACGGCTTTCGCGCGCGATGCGCTGGCGGTTTCTCCCGTCGGCGCGGCAGGCGAAGAGCTCGCCCCGGCCGCCAAGGCCGCGCTCGACCAGGCCGACGCCGACTTCAGCCAGGTCGTGATCCGCGAGCGCGTGGTCCGTCGTCCCCGCCGCCGTCCCGTGGTCAGGCGCCGCGTCGTCGTGCGTCGTCGCGGCAATGTGGTGACGCGCACCGTCACCGTGCGCAGGCCGCGCCGCGTCGTCACCCGCCGCGTCATCGTGCGCTGATCTCGTTCTGACCGAGCAGGCGGCGCCGACGGCGTCGCCTGCTCTTTTTCAAGAAAGGCCGTTCAGCCATCATGGAGGCCCCGCGCATGATGCCGCAGCAGACGGTCATCAGCACCAGCATCCCGGCACGGCTCGACCGGCTGCCCTGGTCCTCCTTCCACACGCTCGTGGTCGTCGCGCTCGGCGTCACCTGGATTCTCGACGGGCTGGAGGTCACCCTCGCCGGTTCGGTTTCCGGAGCGCTGAAGGAAAGCCCGGTCCTGCGCTTCACCAACACCGAGGTCGGCATCGCCGGCGCCGCCTATCTGGCCGGCGCAGTGATCGGCGCTCTTTTCTTCGGCTGGCTGACCGACCGGCTCGGCCGCAAGAAGCTCTTCACCATCACGCTGTTTCTCTATCTCGCCGCCACGGCCGCGACCGCTTTCTCATGGAGCTTCTGGAGCTTCATCGTCTTTCGCTTCTTCACCGGCATGGGCATCGGCGGCGAATACACCGCGATCAATTCGACCATCCAGGAGCTCGTGCCGGCCCGCGTGCGCGGCTGGGTCGATCTCGTCATAAACGGCTCCTTCTGGGTCGGCGCGGCGCTGGGCGCCGTCGGCGCCATCGTGTTGCTCGATCCGGCCCGGATCGACCCGGAGATCGGCTGGCGCCTCGCCTTCTTCCTGGGCTCCGCGCTCGGCCTGATCATCCTGTTCCTGCGGCAGTGGATTCCGGAAAGCCCGCGCTGGCTGGTTTCGCATGGTCGCATGCAGGAGGCGGAGACGATCGTCGCGGCGATCGAGGCCCGCTCGGGCATGGTGACGCGCGCCGACGAAAGCCTGCCGTTGACCCATCTCACGCCGCGGCGTTCGACGCCGCTGGCGGAGGTCGCGCAGGTGTTGTTCGTCAAGCATCGGCCGCGCGCTCTGGTCGGGCTGGCGCTGATGGTGTCGCAGGCCTTCTTCTACAACGCGATCTTCTTCACCTACGCGCTGGTGCTGACCGATTTCTACGCCGTGCCCTCGCAGAATATCGGCTGGTTCATCCTGCCCTTCGCGGCCGGCAATTTCCTCGGTCCGCTGATCCTCGGCCGGCTCTTCGACACGCTCGGCCGGCGCGTGATGATCGCCACGACCTACGCCATGTCGGGGCTGCTGCTGACCGGCACGGGCTATCTGTTCTGGCAGGACGTGCTGACGGCGGCGCAGCTGACCGCCTGCTGGAGCGTGGTGTTCTTCTTCGCCTCGGCGGCGGCGAGCTCGGCCTACCTCACTGTCAGCGAAACCTTCCCGATCGAAATGCGGGCGCTGGCCATCGCGGCGTTTTATGCGGTCGGCACCGGGGTGGGCGGCGTCGCCGGCCCCTGGCTGTTCGGCGCGCTGATCGACACCGGATCGCGCGGAAGCGTCTTCGCCGGCTATGTTTTCGGCGCGTGCCTGATGCTCGGCGCTGCGCTGATTGCCGCTTTTCACGCCGTCAGGGCGGAGCGACGTGGGCTGGAGGACATCGCCACGCCGCTGAACGCCGTCGATGCGCCAGCAGAAGGAGGGATGAACGGCAGAAGCGCTTAATCAGCTTCCGCGAATTGTGATTACAGCCCTGTGAATCTTGCTATCGTGCCCTGCACCCTTTCATGCGTTGAGATGCGGGCACGAAAGGCGAATGCTTCGAACCGGAGGAAGTCCAATGGATAGACGCTCGTTTTTGATGACGCTGATCGGCGGCATGACGGCAGCCAGCCTGGGTGGCATGGCCGTTGCCGAAGCCGCTCCGGCCCAGCCCGCACCCCAGCCGACCCCTGAGCCTGCGCAATCCGAAGAGGTTGCGGAAGCGACGCAGGAAGGTCTGGACAAGGCAGACGCCGAGTACAGCCAGTACTATTATTACCGCCGCCGCCCGCGCTATTACGCCCGCCCGCGCTATTATCGTCGCCCGCGCTATTATCGTCGCCCGCGCGTCTATTATCGCCCGCGCTACTATGCTCGTCCGCGCTACTACCGCCGCTATCGCCGCTGGTGATCGCAGCCGCGACGGGTCAGGCGGAGGTGACTCGCGCCTGACCCGGCTCCGCCACCGCAATGCCGGCCGCGCTGTATTCGCTCAGCTTGTTGCGCAGGGTGCGGATGGAGATGCCGAGGATCTTGGCGGCATGGGTGCGGTTGCCCAGCACATGGTCGAGCGTGTCCAAAATCAGCTCGCGCTCGACATCCGCCACGGTGTGCCCGACCAGCGAACGCGTCATCGCTTCGGCGGTCTGGGCCGCGCGCGAGGCCGGATCCTGCCCTGAGACGGGGCCCAGCGTCTCGCCTTCCGGCGTCAGCACGGCGCTCGCGCCGATCTCCGGTCCCTGCGCCAGCAGCACCGCCCGGTGGATCGTATTCTCGAGTTCGCGGACATTGCCGCGCCAGCTGTTGGCCAGAAGCAGCTTGCGCGCGTCGGCCGCGATCGGGCGCAGCGGAAGCCCGTTGATCTCGGCGTATTTTTTGGAGAAGTGATCGGCCAAAGCGAGGATGTCGGCAGGCCGCTCGCGCAGCGCCGGCAGGCGCAGATGCACGACGTTCAACCGATAGAACAGATCCTCCCTGAACAGCCCGTCGCGCACGGCGTCGCCGAGATTGCGGTTCGATGTCGCGATGATCCGCAGATCGACCTTGACCGGCTGCGTGCCGCCGACGCGGTCGATCATCCGCTCCTGCAGCGCCCGCAGCAGCTTGGCCTGCAGGCGAACATCCATCTCGGAGATTTCGTCGAGCAGCAGCGTGCCGCCGGACGCCTCCTCGAACTTGCCGATGCGGCGGGCGATGGCGCCGGTGAAAGCGCCCTTCTCATGGCCGAACAGCTCGGATTCCAGCAGGTTGTCGGGGATTGCCGCGCAATTGACGGCCACGAACGGCTTGTCCTTGCGCAGGGACTTCTGATGCAGATGCCGGGCGATCACCTCCTTGCCGGTGCCGCTCTCGCCGGTGACCAGCACGGGCGCGTCCGAACGCGCGATCTGCGCCGCGAGTTGCACGACGCGCTCCATCGCCGGATCGCGCCAGATCAGGCTGGACTGGTCGGCGGCGACCGCCTCCAGAACGGCTGCGATCAGCTCCGGATCGGGCGGCAGGGGCACATACTCCCGCGCTCCGGCCTGGATCGCGGCGACGGCCGCCCGCGCATCGGTCGAGGTGCCGCAGGCGACGATCGGCGTGCGGATGCGCTCGGCCTCGAGCGCTGCGACGAAAGCGGCGATCGGCTGCGCCACGTCGATCATCAGCAGGTCGGCGCCCTTGGCGCGCAGCACGGCCAGCGTCTGCTCGAGGCTTTCCGTATGCGTGACCGCGGCGCCATGGGCGATGGCGATCTTGGCCGCCGCGATGATCTGTCCCTTGAGACCGCCGACGATGATGAGGCGCATGGCTCAGGCCTTTTCGCGATGAGAAGTCAGGGGCTGGCCGCAGATCATCGGTCGGCCTTGATGATTTCGGTCATGGTGACGCCCAGGCGCTCCTCGACGACGACGACCTCGCCGCGCGCCACCAGCCGTTCGTTGACGAAGATGTCGATGGCCTCGCCGACGCGGCGGTCGAGCTCGAGCACGGCGCCGGGCACGATCTGCAGGAGGTCGCCGATCGCGATGCGCGACGAGCCGAGCACGGCCGAGACGGTGACGGGCACGTCGAAGACCTGTTCGAGATCCTCGGCCGTCTTCACCGGAATCGGTCCCGACTGCGAGACGGAGCCGGCCTGGCTGTCGAAGGAGAGATCCGCCTGGTTCAGCGGCGGCAGTTTGAGGTCGTTGTCGCTCATCGTGCTGCGTCCCCGGTGTCCATCGCGGCCAGGCTGCGTCCGAAGACGCGCGCCACCGCCTGCTCGACCTGCTGCGACAGGCGCTGTCTGTCGATGGCAAAGCCGCCATCCGCCCATTCGATGCGGCCGTCGCCCTGCATGATGTCGGGCTCTCCGAGCACGATCAGCCGCCCTGCATATCCGCTCTGCTGGGCCAGGCGCTTCAGCAGCCCCTCGACCTGCTCGACCGCGGCTTCGTTGACGCGGACCACGAGATGGGCGGCGAGCCGCGCATGCACCATGCATTCGCGCACGGCAGCCTCGACCTCGGCCAGCGGCCTCTCCGCCAGGGCGGCCCCGGCCAGAGCCCGCGCCGTCGCCAACGCCACCTGGACGGCCTGCGCCTCCACGGTTTCCGCGCGCTCGTCCTCGCGCGCCAGCAGCCGGTCGGCCGTCTGCGCGATCTGGCCGGCGAGCGCGAGCAGCTGCGCTTCCCCCTGCTGGCGCCCCTGCGCCTCGCCGTCGCGGAAGCCCTGCGCCCGCGCCGCGGCGACATCCGCCTCGTCGGCGGCGCGTCGGCCGCCCTCGCGGAAATCGGTTCCGAACATGAACTTCGTCGCGGCGGCCATCTCAGTACACCAACTCGTCTTCGGAATTGCCCTTGGACAGAACGATCTCGCCCTTGTCCGCCAGCTCCTTGGTCAGGGTGACCATCTTGGTTTGCGCCTCGTCGACTTCCTTGAGGCGCAGCGGGCCGAGGCTCTGGATGTCGTCTTGCATGTTCTTGGCGGCGCGCGTCGACATCGCCGAGAAGAAGAAAGTGCGCATGTCCGGGTTCGCGCCCTTGAGCGCGCGCGTCAGCGTGTCCTTGTCGACCTGCCGCATCAGCGTCTGCAGCCCGGCCGGATCGAGCTTGGCGAGATCTTCGAAGGTGAACATCAGCGCGCGGATGCGGGCGGCGGAGTCCTGGTTCGAGGCGTCGAGCGCGGAAAGGAAGCGCATTTCGGTCTGCCGGTCGAAGCCGTTGAAGATCTCGGCCATCATCTCGTGCGGGTCGCGCCGACGCGTCTGAGTGAGGGTGGAGACGAACTCGGTGCGCAGCGTGTTCTCGATGTGGTCCAGCGCTTCCTTCTGCACCGCCTCCATCCGCAGCATGCGGCTGACCACGTCGATCGAGAGGTCGTTGGGCAGGTTGCGCAGCACGTTGGCGGCATGGTCGGGGCGGATCTTCGACAGGATCACCGCGATGGTCTGCGGATATTCGTTCTTGAGGAAGTTCGCGAGCACCACCGCGTCGATGTTGCCGAGCTTCTGCCACATGTTGCGGCCGGCGGGGCCGCGGATTTCCTCCATGATCAGGGCGACCTGATCGGAGGGCAGGATCTTCTCCAGAAGCGAGATGGTGCGGTCGAAGGAGCCGGTCACGGCGCCGGCGCTCGACAGCTTGCCGACGAAATCGAGCATCAGCCGCTCGACCTCGTCGGCGTCGACGGTGCCGAGCTCGGCCATGGCGCGGGTGATGATGCGGATCTCTTCGTCGTCGAACTCCTGCCAGATCGGCCGGCCATGGTCCTCGCCGAGCACGAGCAGGATCACGGCCGCGCGCTGCGGGCCGGTCATGTCGGCGATCATGGTGACGCCGCCGCCGTAGCCGTCTTCGGCGTCCCGGCTGGAATTGCGCGTCGCGAGTGAGCGTTCGGCCATCTCTCAACGCTCCGTCA
>JBKBRD010000213.1:0-5782 GCA_046292405.1 Allobosea sp.
CGCCGGAATTGATCGCGACCTGGAAGGATCCGGATTTCGACGCCGGGCTGCGCGCCTTCTACTACGTCCGCGTCCTGGAAATCCCGACGCCGCGCTGGACCGCCTACGACACCAAGCGCTTCGGCAACAAGGCGCTTCCCGGAACGCGGATGACGATCACGGAGCGCGCCTATACCTCCCCGATCTGGTACACGCCGTGAGCGCGGCCTGGCCGGGGGGAAGATTGCTCGTCCCGGCGCTGGCGCTGCTTGCGGGGACGACGCTCGCCTCGGCCTGCGGTTTCGAGGATCCCACGGGCGCCGAGGCGGCGCGCGGCGCGCTCAACTGGGTCTATCCCGACTCGCTGCACGTCACCTCGGCGGTCTGGCGCGCGCAGAGCGAAGGCGCCATCGCTCGCGATGAGCGGCCGGCGGCCGCCAGGGCCCTGACCGGCTATCGCAAGGCGGCGGCCGATCTCGTCAGGTTGCGAGACAGGCTTGCGGCGACGATGCCGGAGGAGCCGCCCCCCGGCCTGTCCATCCTGCTGATCGGCCCGATGCTCTGGACCCGGATCGCGCCGAGTGCGGATGGGTTGAGTCTGGTGACGCATCTCGCCGGGGCGCAAGCCTCCGACATCGTCGTCGTGACCGACGAGCCCGTCGTCGCCGCGCTCGCCGCGGGGCAGATCACGCCACAGCTCGCGAGGCGGAAGGGGCTGTTGCGCTTCTATGGTCCGGTCGACGGCCGCGCCCGCGTCGCCGACTGGCTCGACAGCGGGCAAGGCCGTCCGACCGCCGGATCCGAGCCGATGACGCGCGAGTAAAAGAGCCTGTCCGCATGATCAGTCGACTGCTCAAAGAACCGCTGGCGCATTTTCTCGCGCTCGCCCTGGCGATCTTCGCGCTGTACGGGGCTCTGAACCGGACGCCGGAAACCAGGCCCGACGAGATCGTTGTCACCGGGGCCAAGATCGAGCAACTGGCTGGGCTGTTCGTCAAGACGCGGCAACGCCCGCCCACGGCCGACGAGGTCAAGGGTCTGATCGACGACCATGTCAAGGAAGAGATCCTCTATCGCGAGGCGCTCGCCCTGGGACTCGACAAGGACGACACGGTGATCAGGCGGCGTCTGCGCCTGAAAATGGAGTTTTTGAGCCAGGCGCAGGCCGAGGCCGCCAGTCCCGGCGATGCGGAGCTAGAGGTCTTCCTGCAGCAGAATGCAGATCGCTTCAGCATCGAACCCAGAATTGCCTTGCGCCAGGTCTTCCTCAACCCGGCCCGTCGCGGCGAGGCGATCGAGCAGGACGCGGCCACCCTGCTCGCGACCCTGCGGGAGACGCCCGCACCCGATCCATCCACGCTCGGCGACCCGACCATCCTGCCCGCCGGACTGCCGCCGACGCGCAAAGCCGCCATAGGCGAGATCTTCGGCGGGACATTCGCCCAGGCCCTCGACGGCGCGGCGCCCGGAACATGGTTCGGCCCGCTGCGGTCGAGCTTTGGCCTGCACCTCGTCGTCATCGACGAGAGCCAGCCGGCCAGGCGCGCCACGCTGGGCGAGGCCCGGGGCAGCGTCGCGCAGGCCTGGGCGCAGGAGCGGCGCCAGAAGGCGGAGGAGGCGCAATTCGCCGAACGGCTCAAGCGCTACCGGGTGCGCATCGAAGCGCAAGCCGGCGTCGCCGCTCCGCCCGGAGAAAGGCCGTGAGGCGCCTGCTGGCTCTGCTCGTCTGCCTGTGGCCGCTCTGGCCTGGCGCGCCGTCGAGCGCCCATGAACTGCGCCCGGCCTATCTCGACATTCGTGAAACCGCGACGGGCGACTTTGCCATCGTCTGGAAAACCCCCGCGCTCGGCGAGATGCGGCTCGGGCTGTACGTGCGCCTGCCGGAGACGTGCGGTCCAAAAGGGGAGACGGTCAACTCCTTCGAGGAGGGCGCCCATTTCGAGCGTTGGACGGCCCGCTGCGTCGGCGGCCTGAAAGGCCACAGCCTGACGATCGATGGGTTGCGCACGAGCCTGACAGATGTGCTGGTGCGCCTGGCCCATGCCGATGGCTCGATGCAGGTTGCCCGCCTGACCCCCGAGACGCCAAGCCTTGCGGTCACCGCTTCGCAGAGCGCGTTGGAGGTGGCGAAGACTTATTTCCTCCTCGGCGTCGAACATATCCTGCTCGGTTTCGACCATCTGCTGTTTGTACTGGCGCTGATGCTGCTCATCCGCGACCGCGGGCTGCTCGTGAAGACGATCACGGCGTTTACTGTCGCCCACAGCGTCACGCTCGCAGGGGCGGCGCTCGGTTATTTCAGCCTGCCGCAAAAGCCGGTGGAGGCGACGATCGCGCTGAGCATCGCCTTCGTCGCAAGTGAACTCGCGCGCTCCAGACCCGACCGGCAGCGCATGTCGGAAATCTATCCCTGGCTGGTGGCTTTTGCGTTCGGTCTGCTGCACGGCTTCGGCTTTGCCGGCGCATTGAATGAAATCGGCCTGCCGCAGACCGATGTGCCTTTGGCGCTGCTGACCTTCAATCTCGGCGTCGAGGCTGGGCAATTGTTGTTCGTCGCGACCGTTCTCCTGGCGGTCAGAGCCGCGACCGCCCTGGTCGCCATCCCCTTCGCGCCCCTGCGTATGGCGGCGTCCTATCTCATCGGCACGATGTCGATGTTCTGGCTGGTCACGCGGATCGAGAGTTTCTGGAGCTGAGCGATGTCGCCCGTTGCCGGAGACCTGGCGCTCGTCGGCTCCCTGCAGGCCTGATGCTGAAAAACATCGCCTGCCGGCCATGGTTTGGCGTCCCGAGAAGGAAAAGCCCTAACACTGTCTCGGCTGATGTCAGAAACCGCACCTGCGACATATGCCTAGGGAGGGCAGCCATCGCCCGTCGCTCAGACGGCGTGCCCGACCAGCGAGCCGATGCCCCAGGTGGCGGCCATGGCGAAGGCGCCCCAGAAGGTGACGCGGATCGTCGGCTTGACCATCTCCGCGCCGCCGATGCGGGCGCCGAGCGCGCCGAGCAGGCTCAGGCAGATCAACGACCCGGCCGAGACCGCCCAGCCGATCGAGCCGACGGGCGCCAGGACGGCGATGGCCAGGGGAATGGCGGCGCCGACCGCGAAGGTGGCCGCCGAGGTCAGGGCCGCCTGGACCGGCCGCGCGATGGTGTGGCCTGCCAGGCCCAGCTCGTCGCGCGCATGCGCCGCAAAGGCGTCCTTGGCCGTCATCTGGAGCGCGACCTCGCGAGCCAGGGCGGGCTCGACGCCGCGATCGACATAGATCTGCGTCAATTCGGCGAGTTCGAACTCGGGCTGCTCGGCGAGTTCGCGGCGTTCACGCGCCATGTCGGCCTGCTCGGTGTCGGATTGGGAACTGACCGAGACATACTCGCCCGCCGCCATCGACATCGCGCCTGCGACGAGACCGGCCACGCCCGCCACCATGACCTCATCGGCGCCGTTGGCGGCGGCAGCGACCCCGACCACGAGACTGGCCGTCGAGATGATGCCGTCATTGGCGCCGAGCACGGCGGCCCGCAGCCACCCGATGCGATCGATGAGGTGATTTTCACGATGGAGCGGATGCATGGCGTTGATCCTCGAGGCTCGCCGGAAGCCTCAGGCCGCCGGAGCAGGATGCGGTCCGGTCGCAAAGGGGTTAGCGGCGGCTCCGACGCTAGGCGCTTTCCGGTCGGCCAGCGGTGCAAGCCGATCGGCGCGTTCGTTTGGCGCCTATCGGGGCAGGGCCAAGCATCTCCGGTTTCGCATCATGCACCGAAACGCCCCGTCTTGTCCGGGCCCGGCCCTGTATGTCCCGACGGCTCAATCGTCGTCGCCGTCCCGCACGACGCGCTCCAGCGTCGCGGGGTCGAACTTCGCCTTGACGCGTCGCCCCTCGGCGTCGGTGGCGCGGACCTTGTAGCAGCCGTCATCGGTCTTGATCCGGCGTATCGTCCAGCCTTCGGAACGCAGCTTTTCGACCAGCGCTTCGCGCGGCTTCCATTCCGCCATCGGCGCCAGGCATCGCTGGCTGGCGAGAGCGGGAGCGGCAATCCCGACGAGAATCGTGAGCGCCAGGACCGGCAGGATGATCTTCATCGGATGGCTCCTCCTCGCTGGCCTATGATGGCGCGTTTCGACCATGCCAAGCTGACGCTCACCTGAACAAGCGCTGGAATGGCGTTCAGCGGGATGTCAGCTTCGTGTCATAAGCGGGGAGATCTGTCCCGGAGGTTGCCCCCGACATGCGCGTGCTACTCGTCGAGGATGACCCGATCCTGGGATCAGCCGTGCGCGACCAGGTTGCCGCCGACGGGCATGGCGTCGATTGGGCCAAGCGGCTGGCGGAGGCCGGCGAGTTCGTCCGGCTGGCGCAGTACGATCTGATCCTGCTGGATTTGATGTTGCCCGACGGTCGCGGCCTCGAATTCCTGCGCGCCCGCCGGCAGTCCGGCGATATGACGGCCGTGATCATCCTGACGGCGCGCGACCAGGTTTCGGACCGGATCGCCGGGCTCAACGCCGGCGCCGACGACTATCTGGTCAAGCCCTTCGATCTGGCGGAACTCTCGGCGCGCCTCGGCGCCGTGGCGCGGCGCTATGGCGGCAACCCCAACCCGCTCATGCAGATCGGCGGGCTGACGCTGGACCTCGCCGCGCGCAGCATCGTCAGGGACGGTCGCTCCATCGCCCTGACCGCGCGCGAATGGGCCCTGTTCGATGCCTTTCTCCAGCGTCCGACCATGCTGTTCTCCAAGGCGCTGCTCGAAGAACGGCTTTACGCCTTCGGCGCCGAGATCGAGAGCAACACGATCGAGGTCTATGTCGGGCGCCTGCGCAAGAAGCTCGGCGCGGAGGTGATCGAGACCGTGCGCGGGATGGGCTACCGGCTCAATGCCGCTCCGGCGGCAGGCGCCGGCAAGGGCGGGCGGTGATGCGTTTGGCCTTGCCGCCAAAGGGCAGCCTGCAGCGCCGGCTCGCCTTCGGGCTGTGGGGGGGGTTCCTGGCGCTGTGGCTCCTGGCGACGGCCGTCGCGGGCCTGCTGCTCCAGCATGAGATCGACGAGGTCTTCGACAGCGCCTTGCAGGAGGTGGTCCAAAGGGTGCTGCCTTTGGCCTATAGCGAAATCCTCTCGCGTGAGGCGGAGGCCGAGCCAAGCCTGCAACAGATCGCCTCGGTCGGCGCCCACCGGGAATACATCACCTACATGGTTCGCGACGCCAGCGGCCGCAATCTGCTGCAGTCGCATGACGCGGACCCGACGCAGTTTCCGCCCAACCCGGCCCATGGCTTCAGCGACGGGCCAACCTCGCGTCTCTATACCGAGGTCGCCGTCAGCGGCACGATCGTCGTGACGGCCGCCGAGCGCCCCGGCCACCGCCAGAAAGCGGTGCGCGATGCGATCAAGACGCTGGCCTGGCCGCTCATCCTGCTGCTGCCGCTCGGCATCGCCGGGACATGGATCCTGGTCGCGACGACCTTGCGGCCGGTCGCAGCCTTCAGGCGCGAGATCGAGGCGCGCGGCAGCGGTCATCTGGCGCCGGTGTCGGTCCGGGGGCTCCCATCGGAAATCGCTCCCGTGGCGGAGGCGGTGAACGCGCTGATGGCGCGGTTGCGCCGGGCGCTCGACGCCGAGCGCAGTTTCACCGCCAACAGCGCCCATGAATTGCGCACGCCGGTGGCGGCGGCGCTGGCGCAGGCTCAGCGTCTCGGGGCCGAGCTGCCCGAAGGCGCCGCCCGCGCCCGCACCGTCGAGATCGAAACCGCGCTGAAGCGCCTGGCGCGGCTGTCGGAGAAGCTGCTTCAGCTCGCCAGGGC